>JACIZP010000194.1 GCA_014359355.1 Calditrichota bacterium
GTAAATGGCCAACCTCACCCACCCAGCAGCGGGCAGATGGTACTCCAACACTGTCTGTGGATTGAACGGGTTCGGATAGTTCTGCAGGAGTTCAAGGCGCTGCGGCACCGCGCTCTCGGCTACCTGCACGGCGCTCTTCTTGCCTGCCGCGAGTGTGATATAACAAAGCTCCTTCGTTCTGACAAACAGCTTCGAATCGGTTGCCGCCACCACGGGCACCCGTGACCACACCCCTTGCCGGCTGGAGTAGCGGTAGCAGGGGAGGTCGATGGCTCTTGCTACGCCCGCCTCGGCGAGCTGGTCGGCGGAATACTCTATGGCTATGGTGATTGAATCAGCAAACTCGAGACCTTCCGGGCCGAGGTAGTGGTACAGGTCGATCACCTTGAGGCTCTCCGGCAATGCCGGCGGGTGCCAGATGAAGCCCACCTCGACGGGTATCGGTGCGGACAAGGCGCCGGCGGGGACATGCAGTTCAAGTCCAGTCTGCTCCGAGAGGACCTCACCGCCAAGCTGATTGATGGTCTTTCTGACCATGACAAAGGCAGTATCCTCGCAGGCCACGAAGCTAACGGTGGTGTCCAGCCCACCGAGGTGGTACCCCAGGTCGGAGCACCTGACGTGGACGGTGACCGGCGCATTTCTGGCATACGGAACCCGGGGACGGTAGTTGACTGTGTACCTGTCCCCGACCATGAGGGCTGAGACCCTGCCGTTCGTCTGGTCAACGCCAGCCCGCAACACGGCGAGGCCGTCCACCTCCATTTCCAGTGAGCTCACATCCATGCCACCCGTCCGCCCCTGGAGTGCTAAGTACACTGAGGCGTTTCTCGGTACGCCAATGGCTCCCGCGGCCGGATAGGAGCACACCAGTAGGGGAGGTGCGTACTGACCGATGCCGAAATTGGCGATCACCTCTCTCGGCCCATCCATGAGAACCGTCGTCGGAGTTTGCATGCCTTGCAGGTCACCCGTCCATCCCCAGAACGCATAGCCCCCTGCCTGGTTCGACGAAGCGGTGACTGAAACTTGGCTCCCAGCGGCAAACCACTCTCCTGGGGGCGCGGGCGTCACGCTGCCACCCTCAGGGGGATTGCTGCGCGTAGTCAAGTAGTGTTGCAGAAGGAAAGTGGCCACATACGCCGACACCTCGTCGACCACTACCTCGTGACTCTGCTCGCCCCCATCGCTCCACGACTGAAAAACGTACCGCGTGCCCGAGGATACACTCTGCGGCGAGGGTGCTGCGATTGTGTGTCGGCTTCCCTTCGGCCAGGAGAACGTCTGCGGGGCCGCGTATGGGGTGCCATCGACCACGATTTCCCTACCTTCCGGCACAGTGCTAAGGAGAATCTGCCTCAATGCGGCAAAGTTGGCGGTAACGCTGAGCGGACGGTTCATCACCACAGTGGCTGGGTTGCCGAGACCCACGAGGTCACCCGACCAGCCGGCCCAGACGTACCCCTGGCTTGGCGTGGCCGTAAGGACCACCGTCGTGCCTTGTGCATACCACCCGCCTGGAGGCGCTGGCACCAACGTCCCGCCGGCCTCCGGGGATCTGGCCAAGCTCAGGTAGTACTCCGTGGTGAAGCGGGCAGTGTAGAGCGCTTCTCCCGCCACGACCACCGTATGGCTCTGCGCACCGCCATCGCTCCACGTGGAGAACACGTAGCGCAGGCCAGGGGGCCCTGCCTGCGGTGACTGCACCGCGATCGTGTGGGCGGAGCCGACCGCCCAGGCAAAATCCACCGGCGCGGGGTAAGTGACGCCATCTACCACGATCGTCAGCCCAGGTGGGTCGGTGGTTATCCGAACGTGCCCTGGAGGTGTAAAGTTCGCGGTGACGCTTTTCGGCCCATTCATCGTCAGTGAAGCGGGGTTGGCTGTGCCGGAAAGCGCCCCCGACCAGCCCGCGAAGATGTAACCACCGCCGCTGTTGGGTGTAGCGCTCAGTGTGACCACGGCCATGCTGTCGCACCAGAGGCCGGGTGGCTCAGGCACCATGCTCCCGCCCCCAGGCGGATTGACCGCAGTGGTCAGGCGATATTGGGTCTTCCATTGGGCGGTCTCGGTGATGGGGTTGTTCACTACTACGCTCGCCAACGTGTCTGTGCCGCTGTAAGAACCTGCGCCGCTCCCCGCCCAGCGGAGAAAGACCCTGCGAACACCACCGTTGACAACCACCACACCAGGCACGACTCCAAATTGCGCCGTGCTGCCCTGGCGATACCAACCCTGGCCAGAAGGCACCCCATAGGGCGAGTTGACGCTCAGGTAGTGCTCGGTGGCCCAGGAAGCGACCACGCTCTTGGGCCCGTCCATGCGCAGGGAGTCAGTCGCACTCGTCCCGGTGTAGTGCCCTGACCAGCCAGTGAGCACATAGCGAGTGGTGCCATGCACCTCCGGCGTGGTGACGCCGAAACGCGCCATCGAGCCCTCATCGTACCATCCTTGCCCTGTGGGCGACCCATAAGGCGACGTAACCGCAAGGTAGTACTGGGTTCGCCACTCTGCCTGCTCCTGGATGGGATTGTTCATGACCACCGTGGCCACCGCGTTCGGCCCAGTGTAGGCACCGGTCCCTGTCCCCGTCCAACCGACCAACAGCCGCTTGATGCCAGGGGTGCTGGTGTCTGGCGTGCTCACGCCGAATGTGGCGGAACTCCCCGCAGCATACCACCCCGCGCCAAACGGGGCGCCATAGGAGGAGACGACGGTCAGCTCATGCTGCGTCATGAATTGCGCAGTGAAGGTCTGGTTCGAAGCGGGCACGGTTATCGCATGGGTCTGCGCCCCTCCGTCGCTCCAGGCATTGAACACCTGCCGTGTGCCAGGCCCTGCTTGTTGTGGAGACGGAGCTGAGAGCGTATGAGAGGACCCTCGAATCCAGGCAAACGTCTGCGGCGCCACGTACGGCTGGCCATCCACTACCACCTGTAACCCTGGCGGCGTGGTGGTCACCGTTATCTGTTGCGTGAAAACTGAAATGACCAGATTCAACGAGTCCACGGCCGCCGTGGAGAAAACCACTGAGCCTTTCACATAGCCGGCGGCACCATCTCGCACCTCGACGAGAAGGGTTTCACCGGGCGCCCACGTATGCGGAAAGTTCTCGCATTGGATCCAGTAGGTCCCACCGCTGTAGCCGCAGCCTGCCGAGCTCTGCGTGAGCACCTCATCGGGGTAGTTCGACTTGTACGCCGTAAACGTTGCTGTCGGCGGAATACTACCATCCGGGTAGCGTACCTTGCCTGCGACCTTGTGGGGCGTGATCGTCGCGGTAAACTCAACGGCAACCCCTGGCACCGCAGCACAGGTGGCGCGCACCGTTTGCGTCTGGCCCACGCTTCCCATGACGAATCGCGCCGCGGCAATACCCTCGCGGTCAGTCGAAACCGGCTGCGCCTCGAGAAAACGTCCGTTGCCCGTGACGGCCGTGAAAGTGACCTCTGCCCCCACCACCTTCTTGCCATATTGGTCCGTCACCTTGACCCTGAAAGGCGCGGGCAGGGGCACGTTTCCTGGCCCCTGCTGGCCATTGCCATCGAGGAGCGCAAGCTCGGCAGGTTTGGTGAAGTACAGCTTGCTGTTTGCCGGGATCTTGCGCGCCCGCAACGTCGTACCATCCAGCATTACAATTTTGACGTCCACCGTGTCGCGCTGCCCAAGGCCAAAGTGCAGGACGTAGTCGTCCTGGCAAAGGTAGCCATAGGCGCTGAGCATCTGGCGATAGCCGACCAGGTGGCTGCTGTCGTCGCAGCAGCCCTGGTCAAACACCCACACTTTCGTGCCGACACCCCCTTTGTCCCCCTTCGGACCACGGCCATAGACCTTGAGCCAGCGATTGGTGGTCTGCGTGTCGTTGCGTAGCAGACGGTTGGAGTAGCTCGCGCTGGCACCCTTGTTAGCATCGGCGAAATAGATGTCAAGGTCGCCGTCGCCATCGACGTCAGAGATCGCCCCGCCACGGGGGTCGTAGGCGTAGAGCTCCGCGCCCGTGCTCGAAAGCGAAACAAAGGTGCCTCCATCATTGCGGTAAAAGAGACAGCGATTCGGCGAAGTCTCGCTGCCAAAATGCTGGGGGATGTAAAGGTCGAGGTCGCCATCATTGTCCGCGTCGAAGGCGAATACGCTGTACCCCCTGCCGGCGATGTTCAGCGTGTTCGTCACGTCATCAAAATAGCCATCGCCGCGGTTGCGATACACGAACACCTTGCCCAGGTACCGGTTCTGCCCTATGACGAAGAGGTCGAGGTCGCCGTCGTTATCATAGTCGGCGAAGGTGGCGCCGTCGTTCCAGAAGGAGCCGCGCACGCCCCGTTGCGCGGCTTGTTCGCTAAAAGTGCCGTCGCCGTTGTTGATGAAAAGGAGGTTGCACGCAGCGCCCCAGCGGCCATCATGGGTATCATCGCGACGGGAGATGTACACGTCAACGTCACCGTCATTGTCAATGTCGACGGCGGTGACCCCCTGCTGGGTAAAACCGTCCTGGTTGACGTTTTTCAAACCCCAATCGGCCAACTGAAAGGTACCGTTTTTCAGGTTTATGTAGAACTCGTTTGGCTCAGCTTTGTTGGCCGAGACCTCGGCCCCCACGCAATATAGGTCCATGTAGCCGTCATTGTTGGCATCGAACGCCACCACACCCCGCGTGCCGTATGCCCAGTCTTTGATGCCCGCGGCAACAGTGATGTCGTCAAAGTAGCCGTTGCCCCTGTTGCGATAGAGTCGGTTGCGGGCAGTGGTGTTGCCGTTGAACACGTCCCAGTCGTCATCGTTATCCAGATCGAAAAAGACGATCCCATGGCTGCCGATGCCGTAGGAGTCGTAAAGTCCCCGCCGCGATGCTTCCTCCGTGTAGGCTGACCCAGACTTGCTGATGTACAGCACCTCCGGGTAGGAGGAAGTTCCCTCGTTCGCCTGGGAGACGTAGATCTCCGGCAGCCCATCGCCGGTAATGTCGGCCATGGCTACCCCGTGCCCATACACAGACACGCCATTGACCAAGTAGCCCTTGACCGCCTTGGCGGCGGTGACGTCGGTAAAGCGAATCTGCTGCGCGCCGGCGCCAGTTGCCAAGGCACAGAGCAGCAGCACCCCCGCCCTCAGCAAACGGCCCTTGGACTCCATTCCTTCCTGCCTTCCAAATCTTTCTGAAAACGTACTTTGCCCGCTCTCGTGGGCGCGACAAGAAACAGCGGGGAACCTGCTAGTTTCCCCTGCACAGCGTATACATACCCGCAGCAGTGCATGCTGCAGAAACTGCCGCTGGTGGGGGCCAGAAGGGCGATGTGCAGTGGACAAGGCGGGCAAATGGGGCGTGCCGCCCCGCAGAACGGCACGCCCTTCCGAAACGGTCAGAGTTCCTGGGCGTTGGCCTTGATCTTGGCGATTGCCTCGACGATATCGTCCATGTCCTGCTGCGTCCCCAACAGCATATTCTGGGTAAACCAGACAGCCTCTTCATAGCAGGCGCGGTCGGTAACCGGGGTCTTCACCTTGCTGTAGTCAACGGGCAGGGGGATGCTTTTGCCCCGCGGGCCAAATGATTTTCTTAGGAAGACCGGTTGGGCGTTGAGCGGCAGCGAATACCCAGGGCTGCAGGGTATCCCTTCCTTGCGCAGTGCCTCGATGAATCGCGCCTTGGGCGCCCCGCCGAACTCCTCCTTGTGGTAGCGGAAAATGTAGAGATGATGGGACTGGCGCGTTGCCTTAGCAGGGTTAGCCAACGGCTCCACTCCAGGAATCTTGCTCAGCTGTTCGTCAAGGTAGGCAGCGTTCTCGTGGCGAATGGCCTGCAGCTCGTCGAAGCGCCCCAACTGCGCCAAGAGCACGGCGGCCTGGAATTCCGTCATCCGCGAATTGCCGCCGTAGTAGAAATGCTCGTACCACTGTCCGTCGGCGCTGCGCCCGCAGTTGGAATGGGCGCGGGCCATCTTGTCGACCTCCGGGTCATTGGTGGTGATGATGCCCCCTTCCCCGGCATTAATGTTCTTTGACGATTGGAAGCTAAAGGCCCCGGCATCGCCGATAGCGCCCACCCGGTGGCCATCCCACTCCGTGCCCCAGGCCTGGCAGGCGTCTTCCACCACTTTCAGGCCATGCTTGCGCGCAAAAGCCATGATGCGGTCCATGTCTGCCGGCCGACCAGCAAAGTGCACGGGCATAAGGGCGGCCGTGCGGGGCGTCAGGTGCTGGGCAAGGGCCTCTGGGTCCATGTTGTACGTGTCGGGCTCCACGTCGACGAACACCGGCACAGCTCCTGCCTCGAGCACCGCAGTAGCCGAGGCGATAAAAGTGTAGTTGGGCACCAGCACTTCCTGCCCGCTTTCCACGCCCACCGCCATCAAGGCCAAACGTAACGCCGTGGTGCCGCTGTTCACGCAGGTGCCGAAGCGCGCCTGCTGGTAGGCGGCGAACTTTTGCTCGAACTCCTTAACCTTGGTGCCCGCTAACGAGCCCCACTTGCCACTCTTGACCACCTCCGTGAGGTTGGCAATCTCTTCGTCCCCCCACACGGGCCATTTCGGAAAAGGCTTTTCCCGGACCGGAGTCCCACCGTGCAACGCAAGCTTGGCCATAACCATACTCCTTAGTGTCTTAGAAAGACCGCAACCATTCCTCAGCAAAAACGTTCGCGCGAAATATAGGGAAATTCACCATCACCGGCAAGCACTATTTGCGCCATTGTGTCGCGCTTGAAACGCCTTGCTTTTCAAGCGCCCAATACCTACATTCTCGACACAGCGCAGGCTGGCGCTTCAGGACGCGGGGGCATGGCCCTGTGGGAGAGGGCTCTCCGCAGGGCAACCTCTGGGCTGGCGGCCGAATCGCCTTCCAGCTGCGATTGGACCCCGGCGAAGGTCCACGGCGCGCATGGCAAAGTCTTCGCACCTGGAGTGCCACGACTGTCCAGCACCGGCGGCCCATTACCGCAACCTGCACACCTCCGATGTGGCGACAGGATGCACCAGCGAAAAATCCGTCGGCGCCACAATGCTTGCAAACCTTTTGCCGCCTGGTGTGTCTAAGTATGCAGAAAGCGAAGGGAATCCATGGACAGCGAAGAGAGCGCACTCATCCGCAGGGCGCAACAAGGCGAGCGCCAGGCATTCGACCAGATAGTGCGACGCTACGACCAGCGCGTGCTGCGTCTGGCATACGACATATGCGGAAACGTCGAGGACGCCAAGGACGTCTATCAGGAGGTCTTTCTGCGGGTGTTCCGGCAGATCGCCGGCTTTCGCTTTCAGAGTGAGTTCACGACCTGGCTTTACCGTGTTACCCTTAACTGCGCGATCAGCCACCGGAGGCGCCGACAGCCGGCCGCCCCTTCGCTTGAAACCTGGGAAGGAGCGAAGTCACTTGCGCACCAGGGACCGAACCCCCAGCAGGAGGCAGAAGGCGTAGATTTCAGGATACAGCTGGAACATGCCCTGGACTCTCTTTCGCCCAAAGAAAGATCCGTGTTTGTGCTCCGCCACTACCATGGCTACAAGTTGACGGAGATTGCCGAGATTCTGGACACGAAAATAGGGACGGTGAAGAACTACCTGTTTCGCGCAACGCAGAAGATACGGCAGCAGTTGGTCAGCTACCCCCGTGACTGAGGAGAAAAGGACTCGCTGAGCCATGAAACCATGCCGAAAATACCGCCGACAGCTTGCTCTCTACGCCTCAGGAGATCTGTCCTCTGAGGAAGAAGAGCTCCTGCGTCTCCACGTGCAGGCGTGCCCGGCTTGTGCGGCCGAAATGGAGGAGTTGCGCCGCCTTGTGAGCCGCTTCCAGGAACGCAGCGGCTTGGCAATCGACCAAACCCTGCTGGACGAGTGCCGGGCGGAGTTGTGGGATCGACTTCGTATGCAGCGCCTCATGGAGGGCCGCCGCCAGGCCTGGAGACCGGCTTGGCGTAGCTGGCGGCCTGCCGTGAGAATCGCCGCTGCCATTTGCCTCCTCGTGGCAGGCGTATTCATAGGGCGCTATCTCCTCCCCTGGCAGCCGCGCCCCTTGGCCGAGGCGCCCCTGTTTGACCGAAGTGCCTTAGATGTTCGCGGCTTCTCATACGATCCCGACTCGCGGCAGGTCGAGGTGCAGCTCGGCGACCTTGTGTTGCGGGGCGCACCTTCTGACCCGCGCATTCGGGCACTCCTGGTCCACACGCTCACCGAGGCAGACAACCCCGGAGTGCGGTTGCGCACGGTGAAAGCCCTCGCCTCGCCGCCTTTGGCCGACGAAGAGGTTGAGGCCGCCTTGATTGCCGCCCTGGAAAAGGACCCGAACACCGGAGTGCGGCTGCAGGCGATCCGAGTGCTCAAGGAGTTCCCTTTGAGCAGGCCCATCAAACAGGCGCTTATCCGGGTGCTGCTCACCGAGCGCAACCCCAGCCTCCGCAAAGAGGCAATCGACGCGCTGAGCAGCCGTGCCTTTGACCCTGACATTGCCCCAACCCTGAGCGGGTTAGCAAAAAGCGATACGAGCGCCTACGTGCGCCGCAGGGCGGGGAAGGCCTTGGAGCGACGCGAGACGTCGCCAGCCAGTCGTTAGAACCAAGAAGCATAGGAGAACCAACCATGAAACCACGTCCGCAGCGCTTCGTGATGGCTGCCCTTCTGCTCTGCCTTGCCCTGACGCTCATGCCCGGTGCGTCTATGGGCCAGAAGTTGAGCAAGCAGGGGCGGCGTTGGGTGGCGGAAATCGAGAACAGCTTTGCCGTCCAGCCTGGCGGACAGTTGAGAATGCACGACATCAGCGGCGACGTGGCCATCCGCACCTGGGATAAGGCGGAGGTCTACATCCTCGAGCGCCGGCGGATGGACGTCTTCACCAAGGAAGAAGCTGAGGAGGCCGTCAAACGAGCCAAAGTCGGCTACCGCCAAGTGGGGAACAGCGTCGAGGTCGACGGCAGCGAATTCCTGCGGCGCTGGCTGGAGAGTAGCTTTGAGGTGCACGTGCCGGTGCGCTTTGACGTCGAGGTCAGCACCAGCGGAGGAGACCTCTCGCTGAGCGTCCTCATTGGGACTATCAAGCTCAGGACCGCCGGCGGTGACATTGCGGTCCGCCAGACAGCTGGCGACGCCGAGCTGAGCACCTCCGGTGGCGACATCACCATCGATGGCAACGACGGCGTGCTTAGCGCGTCCACTGCAGGGGGAGACATCCGCGCCCTGCGCATTACGCAACGCGCCAAGCTCACCACCTCAGGCGGCGACATCGAGCTGGGCGAGATCGGCGGCACCGTGGAGGCGTCCACGGCCGGAGGCGACATTGTCGTGCGCGACTGCAAGGGGAGCGCGCGCGTCAAGACCTCGGGTGGTGACATCATGCTGGTCAACGTGGGCGGCGAAGCGGAGGCGACCACCTCGGGCGGTGATATCGAAGTCCGCGGATCCACAGGAGCGGTCAAGGCCTCCACCTCGGGCGGCGATGTGACGCTCTTCGACATCGGTGGGCCGATCAGCGCCAAGACCGCCGGCGGCGATATCCGCTCCCAAGGGATCAAGGGCGGAGTGCAGGCGAGCACCTTGGGCGGGGACATTCACCTGCGGGGCGTGCAGGGCTTCATCGAGGCCTCCACCGCCGGCGGCGACATCTACGGGGAGATGACCCTTGCCGACTTTTCCCTGGACCACCACGTGCGCATGAAGACCTCTGGAGGCGAGGTGACCCTGGTCATCCCCGAGGCTTTGCCTACAACTGTGCACGCCGTGCTGAAAATCACTGACCGGGCCATGGAACGATACGAGATACTCTCCGACTTTGCCCTGACCATCAAAGAGGAAGAGGGGACAGGATGGGGCCGGCGCATCGAGAAGGTGATCGTTGCTACGGGTGAGCTCAACGGTGGCGGCGATCCCATCGAGATCGAGACCACCAACGGCAACATTCGCCTCAAGAAGCTGCGCAAGCCGTAGGCAATGCCAATGAGGGCGGGGCACCACCTTGCTCCGCCCTGGCCGCCCGGCTTCGAGAGCCCGCTCCCGCAATCCAGCTCCGCGGCTACTCGCGCTGCTCGGAAGCCCTCGTCCGAGCCCAGGCGGACCGCGGACCCTGCACTTTCGTCCCCCGCGCATAGCCGGCACAAGCACGACCACGGAGGGGCACGAGACCTTCTGGACTCGCGGTCAATCTCCCCAAGAAAAGACCTGCCCCTCAGCAGTGCCGGCCAAGGGGCAGGAACAAGTTCTGACAGGTGAACGTTACGGTTACTTCTCGAACCAGGCGGGGTCAACAGGAACGTTCAGCCGCACCTCTTTGAACACGGTCTCTGATCGCTTCTTCCCGCCCACGCTGACCACCGACCGGAAGGGGATCCAGGCGTAGCCCAGCTGTCTGTAATCGGAAAGGACTTCTTCGTGCTGGGCCGGGCCCTGTTCGCTGATGTCCTGGTAGATGGTGCCGACCGGCCGCATGGTCTTCGGGTCAGCAAGGATGTGGAACGGCGCCCGCTCGTTCAGCACGAGCAGGTCGATGGCCTTCGCCCCGGCGAACTCCCGCTCGCCAAGGTACTGCACCCTGTAGTCCGGCCAGTGCCCCAACACCCAGACGAGGTCACGGGCCAGGCTGGCCTTGTAGCTCTCCACTTGCGCCTGCGGCATGGGCATGGTCCCCTGGGCAGTCTTCATCCACCCCTCATCGCCTTTGACCACCATAGTGACCGACCCCATGGGAGTGGTCAGCACGACGCGCATGCGGTCAGGATAGACGATGAGCAGCTCGCCTGTGAGCGACATCTCACCTCCGGGCGTCACCATGGTAAGCTCAACAGCGGCCTGGAGGTTAGCGATCTTCTCCAAGACGTCTGGGCTGCCGCAGGCTTCACTGACGAGCTCGATGAGGTTGCGGCCCTGGGCGAGCGTCTGCGGTGTCGGCGGCGGGATCTTTTCCGCCGGAGCCGGGATGGTGATATCGATGACGTTCACCTTTCCGAGCACTGCCAGTGGCTCGTCAAAATCTTCTTGCTTGCCGACCACTAGGATGCGCACCTTGTCCGGGCGGAGGTACTCCTTTGCCACGCGCAGAATGTCGGCCTTGGTGACCTTCTCGACCGCCTGCCTAGTCTTCTCCATAAAGTCCGGAGGGTAGCCGAAATAGGCGTAGGTCAGCAGGCGGTTGACGATTTTCGCCTTGGAGTCGAACTCGAAGACAAAGCCGTTGAGGAAGCTATCCTTGGCGCGCGCCAGCTCCTCGTCGCTCACCTCGGCGGTGCGCAGCTTTTCAAGCTCTTCCAAGATGAGGCGAATAGCTTTCACCGTGCTCTGCGACTTGGTCTGGCACCCGCAGCTAAAGATGCCAGGATGATCATAGTTCGCACTGAACCTCCCCCATACCGAATAGGCCAGGCCCTCTTCGGTGCGAACCCGCTTGAACAATCGCTCCAGCGACAAGATCTCGTTCATCACCAGCCAGACGGGAAAGTCCGGGTTGTTGAGCTCGCCTCCGATGTGGCCGAGCATGATGTTGCTCTGGTTCACGTCCGGTTTGTGCACGTAGTTGACGGAAAAGTCGTACTGGTACTGCACCGTCGGCACGGGTGGCACCTGCTCGCGGCTGGGTTGCCAGGTCGCAAAGGCCTTTTCCAACTTGCGCCGCATCTCCTTGGCCGAAAAGTCGCCCCACACAGCCATCAGCACGTTGTTGGGGAAAAAGAAGTGCCGATGGAAGGCAACGATGTCATCGCGCGAAATCGCGTCGATGGTGGCGTACTCGGGGTGCCGTGCGTAGGGACTTTGCGCGCCGTAGATGAGCTTCTCAAACTCCCGATTGGTGATCTGCCCCACGTCGTCATTGCGGCGGGCAATGGCGGAGCGCTGCTCGATCTTGGCCAGCTCGATCTTCTCATCGGGAAAGAGCGGACGCATCAGCAGATCGGCCATCACCTCGAGGCCGGTGGCGATGTCCTCTTTGAAGACCGAAACGGAAACATAGCCGGAATTCTCACCGATGGAGGATTCGACGCTGGCGCCGAGCTTTTCCAGGAGGCGATCCAGCTCGTCGCCGGGGAACTTGGCCGAGCCACCAGTGCGCAAGACCGTGCCCGTGATCGCCGCCAGACCCACCTTGTCGGCGGGCTCATACACCGAGCCGGTGCGAATCATTGCCCGCAGGTCGATGGTGGGATAGTCGTGGTCTTCCACGAGAAAGACCCTCATGCCGTTCTTCAAGGTCACGCTCTCCACCGCAGGCAAGGTGATCTTGCCAAGGGGCGGATGCACAAACTGCTCTTTCGGGTTCTTTTGCGCCCAAAGGGCGCTGATCCAAACGCCGCTGGCCAGCACGGCAGCGACAACGGTCGAGAGGTATTTCCGATTCTTCATTGCTTGTCCCTCGTAGCTACTCGTGCAATGACTGCTGGTTAGCGCGAAGCGCTCTTTTCCGGCACGATCTCGCCAATGGTGCGATTGCGGGTCGTCAGATAAGTCTTGGCCACCCGCTGGATATCGGCCGCCGTGACCGCCTCGACACGATTGAGCTGCTCAAAGGTCGCGCGCCAATCGCCCAGCAGTACCTCGGCGTTGGCCAGCATCTCGGCCATGCCCGCGTTGGACTTCATCCTGTCCAGGAGTCCTTTCTTGGTCATGCGCTTGTACTTGGTCAACTCCTCCTTGGTCACCGCAGCTTCCTTCAGCTTGTCGATTTCGGCATCAATCACTGCAAGACACTCAGCCGAGGTGTGGTCCTTGGCAGGAATGGCGTAAAAGGCGATAAGGTTGGGGTACTTGTCACCCGGGAAGCCGTTGAAGCAACCGGTTTGGACGGCAATCTTGCGCTTCTTCACCATTTCCTCGTACAGCCTGCTCGAACGGCCTATGCCGACGATGTTGGCCAGAGCGTCGAGAGGGTAGTGGTCCGCGTGGCGAATGGACGGGCGATGGTAGCCAACGAGCAGCACCGGCTCCGACTGCGCCACCACCTCGACGCGGCGCTGCCCCCACTGCTCTGGCTCTTCGGTGCGAGGGCCTTCCGGTTTGGGGCCACTGGGAATGCGCCCAAAGTACAACTCCGCCAGGCGGAAGACCTCCTCAGCATCGACATCTCCGACAATGGCCACTACCATGTTGCTGGGGATGTAGAACTTGCGGAAATAGGCCTCCACGTCCCTTCGGGTAATGCGCTCCAGGTCGGACATGTGGCCAATGACTTCGTGGTGGTAGGGGTGGGCCTTGAAAGCCGTCGCCAAGAAGTCCTCGATGAGCCGCCCTATGGGCCTGGTCTCCAAACTCAGCCGACGTTCCTCCATGACCACGTCGCGTTCTTTGTAGAACTCGCGGAACACGGGATTGAGGAAGCGATCTGAGGTGAGCGCCATCCAGAACTCCAACCGGTTAGCAGGCAGGGAGTTGATGTATTGGGTGGCGTCGTTGCTGGTGTACGCGTTCACGGCGCGGTCGCCTTCCTTACGCAGCAGGTCGACGAACTCGTCAGTGACCACGTACTGCTTGGCCTCTGCCTCAAGGGTGGCAAATTGGTGTTGGAGCCTGCCAATTTTCGCAGAGTCGGGACGGGGGGAGTGTCGCTCCCGCTGCAGTTCCTCGTAGACGGAGTCGAGGCGGGCCAAGACTACAGCCTCCTGCGCATAATCGGTGGTGCCCACGGTCGTGCTCCCCTTGAAGGCCATGTGTTCCAGCAAGTGGGAGATGCCGGTGATGCCATAGGATTCGTTGGCGCTACCGACGTCGGCGTAGACATGAAAGGAGGCCACTGGCGCATCGCGGCGTTCCATGACGATGACCTTCATGCCGTTGCTGAGCGTCTTATCCTTGACCTTGCTCTTCATGGCCTCAAGGCTCTGGGCGTAGAGGCTCCCGGTCACGAGCCCAAGGAGCAAACACGCGGTTACTGCCGCGCCTCCTAGGCGGGAAACTCGCATTGCAGTTCCTCCTGTGCTTGTCCTCACTTCACCTTTTCCAAGAGAATCATCGTGTTCCGGCGATGCACATAGTCATCGTACACAGCCTTGTACTGGCCGTACTTCTCCACTGGTATGGTTTGCCGCCGCAGGAGCACTGTCCTCTTCTCCACCACCACATTGGGGTCTTTCGCGTCGCTCTGGTAGTCGAGCCCCCACGCGCCGAACTCGTTTTCCACGGCGACCTTAGCCGGCAGGTAGGCCACCCGAAAGCCCATTGGCAACCGGAAGCGCCGCTCGGATTCGAAGCTACAATTCATCCCAATGTGGAAGGGGTACCTGCGTTCCTGCACCGTGGGGCGATAGGGAGTCGCCTCCAGAAAGTCGAAGCCCATGGGCGGGAGGAGGCAGACCAACATGTCACCTTCGGCCACGGCATAGTCGGGCGACTCGTACGCCCATGTCATCTGGGAGGGAACGGCAAGGTCCTTCAAGCTCGACAGCGACCGCGTCGTGATTTTGGTCCCTTCGCCCACCCTACTTGCCGCCTGCTCGAAGAGTTGCTCGAGCTCCTTGGGGGTCAAATCCTTGACGCGTGAGCGCAGCCGGCGGTCAAAAGCACCGTCGACGCAAAGTTCCTCGCTGCCGCGCAACGTACCGTCGCCCGCGAAAATGTATTGGCCGCGCAGCACGAAGCTATTCACCTGGGCAGCGAATGGCGGCACAGTGGCCAGCTCGCCGCCCTTTTCCGTGAAGACCAAGGCCTGCGCCCCATCGCCACCTGGGAAGTAACCGTACCGACAATCCTCCGCAAAGGGGTCAAGCCAAAGACTTTGTCCGGAACGCAGCATGGCGCGCACGTAGATGGCGTCAAACTGCTTCGGCGTGGGGATCTCCACCAGCAATGCAGCACCGTTGCGCTTGACAAAGGCCACGTCCGCGCGCACTCCCGCAGCGCTGAGCAAAGCAGTAAGCAAGGTAGCTTTGTCCCGCCAGTCACCGTACATGTTCTCCAGCACCTGAGAAGCTGGGTGAGGCGCATAGCCCGTTACCCCCAATGGCAAGCTGACGTTGCGCACCCTGCTCACCAACCAGAGGTAGACTGCTCGCACCCTATCTTCCTCACTGCCGAGGCCCTTGGTGAGCTCGGCAGCCTTGGCCTGGATGGCTGAGTTCGGCTGCACTTTGTCACGGAACTGGTCCCGGAGCCACGTCCCCAACGCTTCCCACGAGGGGCAGGAGCTGTAGAGCAGCCGCGGCTCCATCTCGGGAGGCATGTAGGGCTCGGCAATGATTTGTGGTGCCTTCTCCACGCGCCAGGTGTAGACCTTCTTGTCGCCCTTGTCCGAGACCACAGGCTCCGGGATGTCAGCGGCAGACTTGAAAGAAAACTCCAGCCCTTTGGGCACCACCACCGTGTACTCCTTGACCATGATGGGCTCATCGCCCTGGAAAGTGGTCATGCCCCAAAAGTACTTGTCGCCGGTTTCGTCAGGTCTGTGATAGGTGCGCCGCTTGAGCTCAAGGCAGATGTTCGGCGCCACTTCCGGGTAGGAGATAACTTTCTGGTGAAAATCGGCATAGACAGACGCATCGGCGAGCTCCGGCGGGGTAATGTCGTTGATTGCCTCCTTCTCCACCGGGATCGGTGCCCCGATACGCCTGCGCGTCTGCGCCAGCAGGACCTCCATGCTATCGGTCTTCAAGTTGTAGGTGCGCTTCAGGTCGGCAAACTTGGTCTTGCCGCGGTCACGCAGGATTTTCACCAAAAAGTGCTCGCTGGTCACCGCGCTGCCGTCGTCGTTCACCTCATGCACCACCTGCTCCAAGAGGATCACCGCGCCAGCCTCCGGAAACTCTGAAAAGCGTGGCGACTCCCGCACCATCCGGCGTATGTCCTCGTCGGTGTACTGGGTCTGGGCGGCGGCCATGACGACAAGACCCAGCCCCAGGATCGCTGACAACAAGTGCCGCATCATATGCCTGGTCATCGTCTGTTCCCTTTCCATTGGAAGAGAGCGGTCAGTTGGCCCTCTCAAGGATGATTTCGCCACGGGTGGAGCGCTGTGCCGTCTTCATAACCTGCTTGAGTTGCAGGTATTCCTCTGGAGAGTAGATCTTGCGCCTCAGCGCCAGTTTGCTGGTGAACTGCACGGCCGTGGTGGGCTCTGGCTCCTCAACGCGTGTCTCGGCAAACTGCATGCTGTAGCCCACCGCTGGCTGCTCCACGCGGACCTCATTGGGCAAGGCTTTTACTCTGAATCCGTTGGGAATGACGAGCGTTTCTTCGCACAGCGAGGCCAGAGTCGTCTGCAGATTGAACGGATAGGTACGTTTGGGCAGATTGGCCATGCGCAAGAACTGGTTGCCAAGCAGGTCAAAAACGCCACCTGCCAGTGGGTTCTTCACCAACAGGTACTTGCCGGCCCGCAGGGCAAAATCCTGGGCCTTCAGCCGAATGTCCAGCGTGAGCGGATGGTAGAGGTCCTCCGGATCGCCAAAGGTTACCTCCTCCACCACCAATCCGGGGAAGGCGGATGCCCCCAACTCCTGGAACACGTTCTTGAGACGGGCGGGCGGCAGTGCCTTCACCACCTGACGGAGCGCCAAGTCGTAGATGCCTTTCGCTTCAACGTGGATAAGGCCACTCATTGACCCATCTTCCTGCAGCCTGGTAGTAGCGGCAAAATGAGCGGCGTTGTCCTCGGCAGGACTGTAGGGCGTGCGCGCCAAGCTGTCTCCCGCAGCGGTGAGCACCAGCGTGACCTGTTCTGCCTCCACGGACATGAGCAGGTCCATGCCATTCTCAACGGTGGGGTCTATGTAGACGTAGCCGCCCCCCTCAGGTACAGCCACGATGCCATGGCTCCACAAGAGGTTGGGAACCTCGCTGTACTGCTCATAGCCCGCGGAGGTGTACACGACATAGGCAGGGATGCCCACCTCGCGCAACATCGCAGTAAGGAGCACTGCCACATCGCGGCATACGCCATACTTGGTCTCGTAGGTCTTGGTGGCTGGCTTGGGGTCGTACCCCGTTTTCTTGCCCAGGCCGATGCCCATGTAGCGGACCTTCTGCGCCACAAAGTGGTACAGCGCAAGCAGCGTGTCCTGCCGCGTAGCGCAGCCGCGCACCAGCCGGTGCGTCTCGGCCCGCAGCGCCTCGTTCATGTCGATGTACTGCTCATTGAGCTGATACCCCCAACGAGAAATCTGTCGCCACGAAGCGATCGTCGACGCCCACACCCCTGGGGCCACGTTAATCAGCGAGGGCATGGCCGGCTCCGCCACGATGCGCGGCTGGTTGTCCGCCCACCAGCGGTAGGTCACTGAGCCGTCCTGTTCGCTACGGGCAAAACGGACGCTCCCAGAGGGATCGTTCTGCACCTTGTAGCGCAAAGGCCGCGCCGCCGGGCCCGTAACCACCAGCTCATCGTGGACCACTGGATCCATCTCTTGGAAGAGGTACATCACATCGAACTCGCCGTGGATCACCGCACGATGGCAGGTATCAATGACCATAAATTCGGTAGCATCGCCCACCTCTAGACCGGGGAAGGTGATGACCAGCTGCCGCATGTCCGGCTCGTAGATGTTCATGGCTGCCACTTCCGGAATGGTCTGGTCTTTGATGTTCTCTGCCGGCACATCGACCACGGAGCCATTGGGTTTGATCACCCTGGCCAGGGTGACGTGCATGCGGTCATATTTGCGATAATACTGGAAGCGCTCCTGGCCATGCTGTTTTCTCCCCTCATCGCTGAGGATCTTCCGCAGGCCGTACACCGTCGCCACGTAGGTACCATCGAGCTGGTTCAGGTACTCGGTCTTCATGTCCACCAGGATCGTATTGGCCTCGGGGTGCTTCTCTGGACCACCGGCAGCTGCGAGCTTTTCCATGACCTCAGCTGGCGCCACCGCCTGGGCCAGCGCTGTGGAGCACCATGCTGACCCAACAAGCGCAAGGGCCGTAATCATATGCAGCATGCCACGCGCGTGCAGTTTCGTCATCTTTCGACTCCCACAGGCTGATGCGCTTCGCCCGAAACCCGTAGGCGCTGCGGGTTCACACCCCAAGCGCCCTCCCAATGCGAGAACCATTCATACTACACGAGAAAAGGTTCCTCTATTCTGCCTACCAGCTACGATGCATTCATACGAAACCGCAAGGCAAATGTTCCTTGCCACGAGCCGAGAGAGCCTCAAGCGACATGCGGCCCTGAGACCGGCCACAGGACCCAGGCCGATTTTGGCCGGAGGTTTGGCACAGCTGACGCCATTACATGAGGAATGCTGAGGCGTACTCTGCAATTAGCACACGATTATGTCGCCGGCAACATGCGAAATGGATATGGCTAACTTGGCCTGTGCCTGGGCATAGTCAGGACTCTGGTAAGTGATGCCGGACCCAATGCCTGAGCGCTTCTGCCCGAACACGTTGACATCGCCCAGGACCGCGGTGGCGCGCACCCCTACGGGCATTCCCGGTTTGACGCGGATAGTCACATCGCCGAAGGTCGATGACACTTCGAGCTTTTGCTCGCCAGGAGCGATGTCGGCGCGCGAGAGGTCCAGTTCCACGTCACCAAACATTGTGCGCACACTTCCGCCCCGAAAAGCAGCACTCTCGCTGACGAGCTTGATGTCGCCCCACACGGCGTGATGCTGAAAGACATCGCCCATGGTGCCCGTGTCTCGCTGCTCCAACACCGCTTCCAGGACTGGCCGGGTTTCCGGCATACTAAACGCGTGGAGCAGGACGTAGACACCTGCCAGAATAATCAGGACGGGCCAATATTGCTCCAGAAGGTCCCAAAGGTCCAACTGCTCCCGATTGTGCAGAAGGATCAGAATACCAAGGGCAATGAGAATGATACCCAAGAACAGCGTGTGCAATTTGACGTCGCGCATGTCACCTCCGTTGCGCCCCCGTTTGGGGCCAACCCGCCCGAACTGCGGTCCAAGACACTTTCGAAGCGCGATTCACCCTGCGGAACGAGTGCGAATTCTCCTTGGCGTGGGAGCTCGTAAACGCCTGTGCCGGTAAGACACATCATCATGGCTTGCCGCCGCACATGATGTTCGCTGACCGAAAGCGAACCTTCGAGCCTGAGCACTCGCCAGAGCTCGTGCCACGCCGCCTCTCCCTCCTTCAAATCGTGGAGCAAGCCGCACAAAAGGGCGACATCGACCGCGCCGTCAGGTGACCCCCGGGCACAGGAAGAAAGGATAGCGTGCACATTGTCAAAATTCTTCCCTGCGAGCCGGCGCAGCACCATCCGGAACGGGCGCCGCTCAACATCTGCGGCGTGGACCCTTTCCTCCGCGCCCACGAGCTCGGCGACGCGAGACACGTAGCTTCCCGGACCGCAAACGTGGTCGACTGCTGGAAAACCCGGGTTGATACCCACCTCACCGAGAAGGTGACTCCGGGAGCTAAGAAGATCGCGGGCCCGGTAGAGGTGGAGGGCATCATCCTGAAGTCAGGGTCTTCCATCGGGGCCCTCAGCTGATAAACCCCTGCAGCGGGCGGCAACTTTCCATTGGCCGGAGCAAGGCGGCGCGAGGGGATAAGGGATCAAATGCCAGGGCTCCCTTCGCGCAGTTGACCCATGTAGGTTGGCGGCCGGGGCAGCTGTCTTCTCAGCATGATTCCTCGGCGTTTCGGGAAACCGACTCACCGAAGGAGGACCACCTTGGTGCTGTCGCGCAAAGGTCCGGCCTCCGCCCGCAGGTAGTATACGCCACTGGCCACCGGGTTTCCCTGAGCATCGCATCCATCCCAGCGCTCGCGGTAGCGCCCAGCGGCGCGCGGCTCATCAAGCAGCACGCGCGTCACCTGGCCCGCCGCGTTAATCACTGCCAGTCGCAATCTGGCCTTGGCGGGCAATTCCACCACGACGGCCACGCTGCTGTTGAACGGATTCGGATACGGCGGCAGGAGACCGAAGCTCCCTGGGAGCATGGCGGACGGCCGGTCCAACTCGACGCCGCTGGGAAGGGTAAACCAGGCGAGAATCTTTTGCAGGAGCTGGGCCGCCGTCGTCCTTGCTGGTCCGCCAATGCCTTCGAACCCGAAGGCCAAATAAACCAGTTTCGCGCCCGTCCGTGGGTCCTCCCAGTGCACCGCGGCCCCACCTTGGCTAGGCAAGTATTTCAGCATCAACGCGCTTGGAGCAAGGGGGGCGACCACATCCGGAGCAGCCTGATTGCCCGCGCCATACTGTCCCCGCAGGTTGACGACCAGTCCCGGGGCGATCGGGTCGCCGGCCACGCCCATGGCCATATAGTCCGAGGTGGATGGCTGCACCAGCCTGATGTGCAAGAGCTCGGCACAAAAGGCCGAGTCGGCATCGGTGCGCCGCGCCATTAGGTCGGAGGCGATGTTCTGGCCGGTGAGCAGGAGGTGTCCCCCCTTACCGACGTAGTCGGCGAGCGCCATCTGCTCCTCGTGCGTGAGGGTGGTGCTGTCGTCGTCACCTGTAAACCAGATCACCGTGCCGTAGCCGGAGAGGTTGGCGACTCCAGGTGGGCCCTCCAGGGCGCAGTTCCAATAGTCCACGTAGGTGCCCAGTTCGGCCAAGGGGCCCAGGAAATAGCCCTCATATGACGCTCCGCCGTCATCGTCCACCAGTAGCAGCGGCGCCCTCCCCACCCCTACACTGAAGGTATCGCAAACTGTGTAGCCCCCGGCCGCGCCGATGCGGGCAATAAAAGGCACGCGTCGGGCCGAGGCGGTGTCGCTCACTGCAAACGCGAAAGGACCGACCACTGTCTGCCCGCGGTGTTCCAGAAAACCTACCCTCGCTGTGTCTTGGCGAAGCGCAATCGCCGGGTCCGTGGTGGAGAGGATGACTTCCACATCGTCCGCGTCTACGCCCCGATTTTCGAGCAGGAGGGTGAGCTGCACCATCTCTCCTGGGTCAGCGCGGCCGTCATTGTTGCCGGAATCGTGGACAACGGAGGCGGCGACACAGCCGATCGCCGGACGCGTCGTGCACCTGGCCTCTTTCAACACCCAGCCGTCCGGATCCAACAGGATCGTATCCGGACGAACCTCTGTCTCCCATGACAGAGTCAGATATCTTTCCTCCACCTGAGGCAAGATAATCTGTTGATAGGCTGCTGGCGCGCGCACGTCGATGTTCAGGGGCATGTGAAAGAGCGGCCCGAGGGTCTGTTCCTGGTCGATGAACATCTTCACCGCATAACGAGGGGCATGGCCCGCCCCTCTATCGGTGATACGGTAGCCGTAGTAGTATTCGGGGTGCCAGCGGTCATAAACCCATTCCTGAAAGAACCATCCCAAAGGGGTGTGGGTGACTTCCTCGCATACGCGGCAAAAGTCTTCGGTGGTGGCGTTGCCGTATTTGTGGCGCTCGCGGTAGAGGCGCAAGATATCCTTGAAGGCCGAGTCGCCCACCATGCCGCGCAGCATGTGCAGGATCCAGGCCCCCTTGTTGTAAACAACCGCATCGAAGATGCCCATGGCGTTACTCAGATCATAGCGGTACACCGGATCCTTGTACTGAAGAGCGTTGAGACTCGTGTTCATGTACGCGTGATACGCCGACTTGCCCGAGTAGTACTCGTGGTACAGCGCCTCGGCATAGGACGCGAAACCCTCATTGAGCCAGCAATGGTGCCAACTCTCCACCGTGACGCAGTCTCCCCACCACATGTGGGCAAGCTCATGGACGAAGACATCGTCGTAGGTGTGTTGCCCCGTGATGTAGCTGGGATGGATGGTCGTCATTGTTTGGTGTTCCATGCCGCCGAAAATCATCTGACACTCGGCCATGCCGTACTTTTCGTCGGCGAACGGATATTCGCCGAACCAGTGTTCAAAGGCGGCCATGGCGCGCGGGATGACCGTAAAGTCCTCCTGGGCTTTCGCCACCTCGCTGGGATAGACGAAATACTGCAGCGGCACGACTTTTCCGCTCACGCTGGTGTAGGCGTCGTTCAGTACCGAGTACTTGCCGGCGGTAATGCACATGAGGTAGGTAGAAATCGGATGGCTCTCCAGCCACGTAAAAGTCGTGGTGCCATCGCCGTGGCTCTGCTGACCAAGGAGGCGACCGTTCGAAGCAACTACCATGGAGCTCGGAACGGTGACGATCATCCGCAGGCTATCCGCCTTATCGCCAGGGTAATCGCGGCACGGCATCCACAGATAGGCGTGGTAGGGGCAGCTGATGGTGTGCACGCTTGGGGCATTTGCCGCCCGCGCGAACACCATCCCAAGGCCACCCACATTGCGTGGCTTGCCGCCGTACTGCACCGTCACTGCGGCATGCTCCCCTGACTGCAGCGCATGGTCTAACTGCACGGTGAGCCGGTCATTTGCATGGACAAAACCCGCACCGCTCCCCCCGACGCCGCTCACCGTGAGGGCGCTGGAAAGGTCAAGTTCAATGGCTTTCAAGGCGGAATCACGGCTGCAAAAGCGCGCGGTGGCCACCCCGCTTATGGTCTCCGTGGCCGGATCAATGCGCAGCTCGAGCTCGTAGGAGGTAATGTCGAAGGGATGTTGGGCCAAGAGTGGCGTCGCGACGGTGGCGACGACTGCAGCCCCCTGCAGGAGTCCAGACAGCAACCTCAGACGCATGGCAGTCCTCCTCGCATCTTGCCGCCGCTCCATCAGAGCAGCGGCCTACAGAAAGGCACAGGCCCTCCGCTACCACCGACTCAGGCGGTCGATGAGGCTGCGGAACTCACCCGGCTGGATGTCCGGCCTGAAGTAGACCTTCTTCATGTAGTCCAGCGCGCCAGAGAGCCTTTCAAACTCGCGGAACAGACGGCGGAACAGGGGCGCCGTCTGGCGCTCGGCGATCTCGTCCAGCTCGCTCACTCCCAAGTACGCCAGTTCCCCCTGCTTGAGGTAGAGATCCAGCACGCCGATGTTCGTGACGTACTCCCGAAAGATGCCCGTCATGAACATGGTATAGTCGCCCACGTGGCGGCGGATTTCCCGTTCATCGTTGGGGTTAAACTGGGGACTCTCCGGATGCGCACGTGCTTCGGCCTCTATGAGCATCTCCACCACCGTGAGCACCTCTTTCCCACCCCAGGCCTTGAGGCGGTACAGATTCTCGGTCCGTGCAAAGCGGGTCAACAGGTCGGTGAGATAGTCGCGCACACCGTCGCTTCGCAACCCAAGGTCGACAAAGGTGCAGTACAGCCACTTGTCGAAGAAGCGGCGCAGTGCCGGTAGAGAAAGTTCACCCTGCCTCTGCATACGCTCCCTCCGCACGAGTCACCTTGGCTGGAGGCCAGGGGCTTTTCAGGTGCGCAGGAACCGTGTGGCTTTCAGGAGGACCGTGCGATTGGTGATCTCTTGCCCACCTGGCCCCACAAGACGCCCATCGTTTACAACCACGTAAAGGTCGCTGCCTGGACTGTAGATCCAGCGCAGCAGGAAATTGCTCACGATGCGATGCTTGCCGCCATAGTTCAGGCGGTCGTCATTCCACTGAACGTATGCTTTGAAAAAGAGTTCCGTGGAAAAGAAATAGAAGAACCGCACTCCCAGCGTGTTGGTGTGGAACTGCCCTCCATCCAGGGAGACATAGTTGTGATTGTAGTTGAGGGCAAGTTTCACCTGAGGGATGGCGGTAAACTCACTCTCCGCCCGCAGTCCCACGTTACGGCCGGTGTAGTAGGCTCCCGCGTGCAAGTCCAGGGAGCCGGACAAGGAGCGGCCGCGGTCCGAAGTAACCTCGACAAAGCCCTCGTATCCCGTGTACTCGCCTTGGGGAACCACGAGTCCGGGGCGCAGTTCCCAGGCCTCGGGGAGCCATTCGTATTCGCGGCTCACGCCGAGCTGGAGGTGCGCGCTGTTCTGAAAACGCACGCCGAAGGACGCATCCATGCCACTGTCCAGCAGGGTTCCGGCGTGGTCGGTGCGCCAATCGGCTCCCAGGCGGTAGCTGAACTGCCGAATGACCGTAGCGTTGCGCGGCCGCGGCGAGTACTCCCCGCTCACCTGCGCCCGACGGAAATCCCTGCGACGCACGAAGCCCATGGCCGGGTCAAATGCCGCGCCCACGTCCTGCACACCACCTCCGAAGGACCACAGGTCGCTGTGGTAGCGCACGCTCAATTCGGAGGCTGTGTGCCGGAGCAAGGCCTTGTAGCCCCTGCCGTCGCCGGCGCCAAATTCACCTGCCGCCCACCCGCTTACCGTCAGATAGTCGCTCAGCGGGAAGAACCCGTCGACGCCCAACGAGCGGCCGTATGCCGCAGTGCTCAGTTCGTCCTTGGAGGTAAAGAGCAGTCCCAAGGACGCCCTGCTCATCAGGTCGCGGCGCACCCGCAGCACGCTGAAATTGGCAGCAGGCACAAGCTCGCCATCTTCCAGGGTCTTGGCTCTGGTGACCATGTTCAGGGCGCCCACCTGGTAGTTGCCGATCTTGCCCACCAATTTGGCGCCGCCGATGATGGGGATTGCCGACCCGCCGGCCAGGCCAATGCGGCGGCTGTAGAAAAGCTCCATGTTGCCGCCACCAGGTCCGCGCCCACTTCCGAAGGAGAAGACGTCGCCTCCCTCCAAGAAGAATTCCCGCTTTTCCGGGAAGTAGAGCGAAAAACGGGTCAGGTTTACCTGCTCGCGGTCTGCTTCCACCTGGGCAAAATCGGGGTTCACCGTCAGGTCCACGACGATGTTTGGGGTGACCAACATCTTCGCGTCCAGGCCAAGGTCGCCCCTGCGCACCGTGGCGAAGGAGGTGTTCACATCGCGTTCGATGCCCCCCACCACGTAGGGCTTGATGTCCCACGTACCGCCGCCACGCAATCCCGCCAGCCCGCGCAAGGTGCCCGCCTCGGACAGTCGAAACAAACCCACCCAGCCAATGTCGCGGGGCACCAATTGCCAGTAGGTGTACTCATTTTTGCGGCGAATGGTGCGCGCGAAGTTGATGCCCCAGACCTGTGTGTCTTGGCGGGCAAAGCGCAACGTCTTCCACGGGATAGCAATCTCCGCGAACCAGCCGAGGTGGTTCACCTGCGTGCGGCATTTCCAGATGCCGTCCCAGGCGGGATTGAAATTGCGTCCCTCGTTGCTGAAGACCGCATCCCGCATGGCCCCGCGGGGATTGACGACGAAATAGAAGCCGCTCCGCCGGTCGCGGTACGAGTCGATCACAATCTCAAAGTTGTCGTCGTCGTCGAGCTGCGTGTCACGGAGCATCTCTCTGGCAACGAGGCGCTCCGGTTCTGTGTCGTAACACTTGACGCCCAGGTAGAGGTTCTCTGCGTCATAGAGCACGGCCACTTCGGTGCGTTCGCTGGAGGCTGCGCCCTCCTCCGGCTCGCGCTGCACAAAGTCGCCCTGAAAGGCAACGGCCTGCCAGGCCGAGTCGAGCAAGCAGCCGTCGATCTCCGGCCTGACCTGGGCCCATGTGGCCTCGATGCTCCGACGGAAGTCATCGTGTCTGGCTGCCCCCCGACCTGTGGCAGCCCAAGACCCGGCACTAATAAGCAGCCAACCTACTCCTCCCCAGACAGCCACTATCCTCGACGCTTTCTTGGGCAAATAATCCACTCCGCCCATTCGTCTCCCTTGGTGAATCCTCGCAAAACCGCACTTCCGCAGCTCGAAAAATAGCATTTTGCGGCGACTATTGCAAGGGCTAAGATGACGCTGCACAGCTGAAATGCGGCTCATCCCCTGGCCCTCGTTTGCACAACTTTTGACTTGCTTCTTAGCCCAAAAGTCTTATATTAACAGGCGAGTGGTTTTCACTTCCAATGCCTTGGGTCGCCACGGCGTGCAGACGAGGGCAAATGGAGGGGTGAGGACTATGAGGTCAGCAGAGCATACGCGGCCAGCCGCTTTTGCCGGTGCATTCTACCCCGCGAACCCTCGACAGCTCGACACCTTGGTCACGCGTCTTTTGGCCGAGGCGCCGGAAAGAGACATTCCAGGGCAAATCATCGGCCTGGTGGCGCCTCACGCCGGGTATCTCTACTCGGGGTCTACCGCGGCAGCCGCTTACAAGCAGGTCATGGGCAAGCCATACGAAAGCGTCGTCATCATGGCGCCGAGCCACCGCGAACTTTTCCGCGAAGCAGCCGTGTCCCCCTTTTCTTCATATGCCACGCCCTTGGGGGAGGTGGCTGTGGACAGAGTGCTTGCCGAGCAGATCGTCGCGCAGGGCAAGGGGGTAAGCTTTTCCCCACGCGGCCACGAGGTGCGCGGTGAGGACGCCGAGCATTCGTTGGAGGTACACCTCCCCTTCCTGCAGAAAGCACTACCGGGAACCCCCATTGTGCCCATCGTCATCTCCGACTACCACGGGGCGAGCAGCCGTCGTTTTGGCGAGGCAATAGCGCAGGCCATCGGCGAGCGCCAGGTGCTGATCGTGGCAAGCACCGACCTCTACCATGGCTACTCCTACGAAGAGTGCAAGTTGGCCGACTCCCGCACGCTCGCCGCGCTGGAGGCCTTCGATCCCGAGGATTTTGTCGAGGGGGCGACGCAAGGGAAGTACATGGCCTGTGGAGCTGGTCCAGTGAGCGTGATGTTGCACGCCGCGCGCCTGCTCAAGGCCGACACGGTGACGGTGGTCGCCCAGACTAACTCGGCCGATGTGACTGGCGTGCGCGGCGGCTATGTGGTGGGCTACGCGGCGGCCGTGGTCTACCGTCGCACTTAGGCACTATCCAGGAAGGCCAACGTGGCGGCTGCCAACGGAGGAGCGGAAAGCGTTGCCCTAGTGGGCGCAGGACGGGTGGGCAGCAGCCTGGCCGTCGCGCTCCACAAGGCCGGCCTGAGAGTGACTGCCATCGTCGACCGCGACTTGGCAAAGGCGAGGCGATGTGCGACCCTCAGTGCGGCCATCACGGCCTCCTCCTCGGTCGCGGCGCTCACCCGTCCCACTGATTTTGTCTTCGTAGCCGTGCCCGACGACGCATTGCCCGAGCTGGTTACACCACTGAGCTCCTGCAGCGCCATCCGCCCTGGCACGGTCGTAGCGCACACCTCCGGAGTCTTGGATTCCACGGTTCTGGCTCCGCTGCGTAGCCAGGGGGCACTGGTGGCGTCAGCCCATCCGGTCATGACCTTCGCGGGGCGGGAGGACGACTGGCGGCTTTGGGACGGCGTGTACATAACCCTAGAAGGCGATGAGGAAGCCCGCCAGCGTCTGGCAGCTCTCTTCCGGCGCGTCGGCGGGGTTCCGGTTGAATTCCCAGGCCCCAAGAACGTGCTCTATCACCTGGCCTGTGTGTTTGCGTCAAACTACGTGGTAGCTCTCCAGGCGAGCGCTCAACGCCTCTTGGCAGAGTTGGGCTTCGACCAGGTGACGTCCGAGCGTATGCTTGCCCCACTCTTAGCGCAAACGGCTACTAACCTGGCTGCCGAGGGTCCTGTGCGTGCGCTCACTGGTCCAATCGCGCGCGGCGACCTCGGCACAGTGGAGAAGCATTTGCGCGCTCTGGCTGAGTTCCCCGACCTTGTCCAGGCCTACGCCGCACTGGGAAGGGTGTGTGTGGGCTTGGCTCGCCAGCAGGATGAGCGCAAGGGGCCACTCTACCAAGCCATTGACGCCCTGCTGAGCGCCTCGCTTTCCTCGCGAGCGGGCAAGAACCCCGATGACGACAAATAAGAAGCCGGCCCCTGAACGGAGGCCGGCTCAAGGAAGATCAGCAGCCGGTCTTGCTCAAGCGGTGTAAAGATAACGTTTGATCTTCTTCGTGGGTGTCATCTCGAAGGGCTCGCGCTGCTCGATGACCTCATGAATGCGCGAAAAGGTGGAGACCTTCTCGTTCACCTCTTTCTTGATGGCCTGAAGGACCTCCTGAATCTTGCGCGAGGCCTGCTCGCCATCCATCTTGTGCAACCCCATTTCCTGGTCTAACAAGTCATAGTCCAGGTGGACGCGGGCGACCAAGCGGCCATTGCGCTCGTAGACCAGCGATTCCAGCACATAGTTGTTTTCGGCCAGCTTGGCCTCGATCTGCTCGGGGTAGATGTTCTCGCCGCTTGGCCCAACGATGACGTTCTTCGAGCGCCCTTTGATGTACAAGTACCCGTCCTCATCAAGGTAACCGCGGTCGCCGGTGACCAGCCATCCCCCCTCCAGAAGGGTCTGCTTGGTGGCCTCCGGATTCTTGTAGTAGCCAAGCATCACATTGGGCCCGCGCGCATAGATTTCTCCGATGCCTGTCTCGGGATCCGGGTCCACAATCTTCAATTCGACGCTCTCGACTGCTTTGCCGCAGGACTGGAACTTCACTTTTCCCTCCGGATTGACGGTCAGAAGAGGCGCCGATTCGGTCAAGCCGTAGCCAGTGATGTACGGGAAACCGGCCTGCCGCAGGAAGGCCTCCACCTCTGGGTTCAGGGCGGCACCGCCAAAGCAGATGAAGCGCAGGTTGCCACCAAAGGCCTTGTAGAGTCGCTTGCCAGCCACTTTGTTCAGGGCCTTGCGCATCGGTGCGAGTTTGTACAGGTCCTTCACCAAGAACTTTTCGCCGATCTCGCTGAGGACCTTTTTCTTGTAAATCTTCTCCATGATCAAGGGCACCGACAAGACAATCGTCGGCCTGATCTGCTCCAAGGCAGGAAGCAGCGTCTGCGCGGTGGGCAGCCCCTTGATGTAATAAATCTTGGCCCCAGCACAGAAGGGGGCGAGGAAACCCATGGTGCATTCGTATGAGTGCGCCATGGGGAGGATTGAAAGGAGCGTGTCCTCCGGGCCGATGGGGACCGCCCGCAGACCCTGCAAGGCATTGTAGGTGATGTTCTTGTGGGACAACATCACTCCCTTGGAGTGGCCGGTCGTACCAGACGTGTAGAGGATCTCG
>JACIZP010000195.1 GCA_014359355.1 Calditrichota bacterium
GCCGCTTCCCTCGCCAGCCAGATTGAAGTAGCTGTGATGCGTGAGATTCACGATGGTCGGTTTGTCCGTGGTCGCCTCGTAGTCGATGCGCAGCTCGTTCTGGTTTGTGAGGCGGTAGGTTACAGTGGCGCGAAGGTTGCCGGGATAACCCTCGTCACCATCGGGACTGAGGTAGGTCAGGCGTACGCCCACGGCTTCCTTCTCGCGGACGGGCTCGCCCTGCCACACCACCTTGTCGAAGCCCTTCACGCCGCCGTGCAGATGGTTTGGACCATCATTGGTGGCGAGGCGGTATTCTATGCCGTCCAGCACGAAGCGCCCGCCGGCAATCCGGTTGCCGTAGCGGCCCACGATCGCCCCGAAGTAGGGGGAGTCCTCGAGATACTGCTGCAGGTTATTGTAGCCCAGCACCACATCGGCGAAATTCCCCTGGCGATCGGGCACCTCTAACGACACCACGATGCCACCGTAGGTGATGATCCGCGCCTTCATACCGTGCTCGTTGCGGAGGTCAAATGCCTCCACGACCCGCCCATCGGGCATTTTCCCGAAGATCTCCCGCGAAACCTGCATGCCTCCTCCTCGTCCCTTGCTGCAGTCCAGATGGAACAAACCTCCCACACTCAGGAGAACCAGCGCAACGCAGACCTCTCTCCTCATGGCAACTCTCCCTCTATGGCCTTCCGAATCGTCCGTCAGTGAAAAAGTAGCTCGCGGCGAGGTGGCTGCTTCGGCAAGTCAGGCCCTTCGATCGCGACTTCAAGCGCCCTGCCGCCGCGCTTTTGGAAGTATTCCACGCGGAAGGGGTGAAATCCCTCCTGCAACGCGATGGCCCCGGACTCTTCCCGCGCGCCGTGCAGCCCGTCGTTGTCCACCACCAGCTGGTCGCCGATCCACAGGCGAGAGCCGTCGTCGGAGCGCAGGTGGAACAGGTACACGCCCGTGGCTGGGACGCGAAAATAGCCAGAATACACGAGGCCGAAGAGAGATTCCCGCTTTGCCGGTCCGAGATCGATCGATGAATGGGTCATTTCCTGCACAGCCTGGAATTGCTCAAAGTCCGGCAGGCTGTCCCACTCGCCTTCGTAGTAGCGGACCCGCAATCCAGGCACGAGGCCTTCGCCTGGAACGGCCGTAAGTGGGGCGACTTTCCGGAAGCTGTAGGTAGCCACGTCGCTTTCCTGACCCTCCGGCCAGAAGGCCTTCGCCCTAAGGACGCAGTCCTCGGTGATCGGAATCGGCCCAGTGTAAACGGGATCCCGACGGGTAGGCGTCCGGCCGTCCAGGGTGTAATGGATCTCGGCTCCGGGTCGAAAAGTGACCAGCGCAGCATTCAACCGGTCAACGAAGATGGTTGCGCGGTTGGTGAGGTGCGGCGGCAGGTACCCGCGGTTCGCTCGCGCTACGGCCTCGGGCGGAATCTTCGCGACTTCGCGGTCGTAGGTGAGCAGCCCGTTATTCTCGGTTTCCACATCGGTGATCTGCGTGTACACGGCGGCGCTCAGCCCCTCTTCGCGAGCCAATCGATGCACAGTGGTGAGGACCTCCACGTAACGTTCCAGCAGCCGTTCCCGTGTGGGGAGGAGGTCATACCCCCACCCCCGTTCTGTCCACGTGTGGCCCGACACCACATAGCCCAAACCGCCGAACTCGCCCAGCACCGCGGCACGCTCCGGCTCGGCCGGCGGCGCCACCGGGTCGGGGTAGGAATGGACGTCGCGAACGCCACCAACCCCCGCATCCGTCCACCCGCTGGCATTATCCACGAGCCGGCTCGGGTCGAGCCGCCTCACGAACTCGACGATCCGCTCCGTGTCGTACTGTCCCCATTCCTCATTGAAAGTCACCCACATGATGATGCAGGGGTGATTGAAGCGGCCCCGCACCATCGCCTCAAGCTCGCGCTCGAATTGCTCCCGCTCCTCCGGGGTACGATTTGCGCCGTTGGGCATATCCTGCCAGACGAGCAGTCCCAGGCGATCGCACCAGGAGTACCAGCGCTCCGGATCCACCTTCACGTGCTTCCGCACCATGTTGAAGCCCATGCGCTTCATCATCTCCACGTCGAATCGAAGCGCAGCGTCCGAGGGCGCGGTGTAGATGCCGTCCGGCCAGAACCCCTGGTCCAGCGGGCCAATCTGGAAGAGAGGTACACCATTCACCAGAATCCGGGTGACACCGCTGCTGTCCGGTCCGACGGCGACTTTGCGCATGCCGAAGTAGCTGCGCACCTCGTCGATCCTCTTGCCATCGCGCTCAAGGGCCACCGTCAGATCGTAGAGGAAGGGATCGTCGGGCGACCATAGCCTCGGGGAAGGGATAGCCAGGATCAGCTCCCCGTCCGCCGGTCCCGACTGGTGCGCGATCTCCTTGCCTCCGGATGCCGCAGCCGCTATGAGGCGGAGGCCCGTCTTCTCGCCGCGGACCTCGGCCGAGACGAGCAGCGAGCCACGATCCACATCGGGCACCAGGCGCAACCCAGAGATGTACGTGTCGGGTACCGGTTCCAGCCAGACGGTCTGCCAGATGCCGCTCGTGAGCGTGTAGTAGATTCCGCCTGGGGTGAGGGTCTGTTTGCCCACCGGTTGTCCACCCGCATTGGTGGGGTCCCAGACCGCAATCACCAGCTCCTGTTCTTCGTCCGGCCGCAGGGCGTCGGTAATGTCGAAGCTGAACCGGTCATACCCGCCGCGATGCTGGCCTACGCGCACGCCGTTGAGATAGACGTCTGTCTCCCAGTCCACCGCGTCCAGGTGCAGGAGAATGCGGCCCCTCCGCCAGGAATGCGGAAGCCGGAAAGTCCGGCGGTACCACAGACGTTCCTCAGGGCTCACCTTCCTGGCGAGCCCGGAAAGGGCCGACTCCACGGGAAATGGAACCAGGATCCTGTGGGGGAAGGTGTCCGGCCGCGCGGCATCTTTGGGAACGATCGCCAGCTGCCAGAGGCCGTTGAGGTTCAGCCAATCCTTCCGGACCATCTGCGGCCTGGGGTATTCCCGCCAGACTTTGCCGGGCGCGACTTCCCGTGCCCAGCGAGTGAAGAGGGGACTTGCGGCTTGATGCCAGTCCGCGCTCCGCCTGCGGCAGCCCAAGACACAAAGGGGTATCGCCAGCGCGAGGGTCCAAACGATGGCGGAGACTGTGCGGTGACAGCATGCGTCCATTTGCTTCCTCCTAACCCTGAGAGATTACGCGCTTTGAGCGCGTTCCCTTGCGCATCCAACGGCACTGCCCCACGGCGGTTTGCAAATTAGGGAATCAGGAGGAAAAAGTCAACCTGTTTCTTGTGCGTCGAGACACCGATCGGGCGCAATGCCTACGCGGCTGAGCGTGTAGCTTAGTGCGGTCCTTGTCACAGAATGGTCCCGACCATTCTCCAACCCGGTAGCCAGACGGCAAAGCGCCCGTCAAGCCTCCTTGTGGGATAGGGAGCGCACAGGCACGCTCGATGGGAGGGGAATTCCCTGTGCGGTAGCAAAGGGGAGGTAGTGTAAAGACGAGTCCCGCCGGTGTACCCCCCAAATTTCCCGATGTTGGAACCATGGTGTCTCCTGGAGGAAGGAGACCAGAGGTTGTCACACCTTCTGGATCGCCCATTCCGATTACGCTTCTGGGCCAATGGCCCAAGCGACCAGCGCAGAGGACTGCTGTTGTCTTCGTTGACTGGAAATTTGGCCTTGTAATTTCGCGACGCGTGCGTTATATTTCCAAAAAAGGACGCTTCAGTCCACGATCGGAAATATCTTGCTTTGGCCGCAACTGACAGAACTCGCCGGGGAGCAGCGGCTGCCGCTCAGTATCGTCGTCGCTGAGGCGCTGCACTTGGCAGCACTGGATGCGCTTTTCGCCAGGCCCGAAAGCGCCAAGATCGCCTTCCAGGGAGGCACCTGCCTGCACCTGGTTTACGGAGGGTATCGCTACTCCGAGGATCTGGATTTCGCCGGCAAGGAGATCGATCGCGCATTCTGCGACCGGCTGGTGGACGAAGCCCGAGCGCCCATCGAGAAAGCCGTGGTGCAGATGCTGGGGCTGGGATCCTTCGAGTGGCGTTTTCCGGTAACGAGCAAAGGGGCCAAAGTCTTTGCTTATTGGTTCTCTTTCCAGCCGCAGGGGCAGAGGCAGAAATACCGACTCAAGATCGAATTCGGCCAGTATCCGGTCTACCAGGTGCAGGCAAGGTCTGTGCGCTCACCGATAGATGTCCTTGTCCGACAGCCGCTTGTTGCGGCGCTCTCTCCGGTAGAGCTTCTGGCGGAAAAGCTTGCAGCCCTCTGTGGACGCCGTTATCTCAAAGGCAGAGACATCTTTGATATCTGGTATTTGACGGAAGTCCTAAACGCGCCGCTTGACCGCGATCTAGTTGCGAGGAAATTCCAGGACTATCGCGTCCGCTTGAGTTCAGAGTCAATCCGGCGGAGGATGGCCCTCACTGCCTCCTCTTCGTTGACGGCTGAAATGGCCCGCTTCCTGCCCGAGCGCTATCGCACACACCTGGCCCGGGACGACTATGAGGCGGTCAGAAAAGCGGCGCGGGCTATTTGCGAACAAGTCCGCCGGATCGTCTGAGGAAGATGGTGGACATGGAGCCGCTGTTGACACAGGCCCGTTGGATTGAGCTCCTCCGCCGCGAAAAGGCCATTTTTACCTTCATGGAGCTGCAGCGCCTGAGCGGGCTGTCCGGCGTCGCTTTGCGCAAGGCGGTCAGCCGACTCTGCCAGGCGGGTTTGTTGCTCAAGTTGGGCAAGGGCATCTACGTCAATGGCCTGCAGCGCACAAGCCTGGAGGAAGTGGCGGGCCTCCTGTACCCGCCGGCGTACATCTCATGCGAGTCTGCTCTTTTCCTGCACGGCGTGGCCGACCAGGCCCCTCACATGCTCACCTGCGTGACCATCAACAAAACCAAGGTCTTTCGAACTCCCCTCGGGGAGGTCGTGTACTTCCACATCAAGACGCCACTCTTCTTTGGCTATGAGGTGCGCGATCGCACCTATCTTGCCCAGGCCGAGAAGGCAGCCTTGGACTTTGTCTACCTGGAGCGCCAGAACGGCCTGGAGCCTGCGCTCGACGAATGGAACTGGGAAAACCTCTCTCCGCAGAAGCTCGTGGACATGTCACGCAGGTACCCCAAGTCTGTGCGGCGGCACATCGCCCGCTTTGCGCCTCCCGACTGGCGCTTCCACGCCGAGTAGAATTGCCCGCCTGCGGCCATAAACGGTCGCTCGCAACAGAAGCTCAGTCGCCTGGGGCTGCTTCCTTTGGCTGGGGCACTGCCGCGCCATCATGCATTCGAGATATTCGACGATCGAGTCTGAGTAGCTCGCCGAAACGGGTCTTCCGTGCTGTGTCGTTCAGACCGTCGCTGACCAAAGGCAACCTTTTGTCAGTTTCGCGGCGGCAAGATGTGAGCCGCCCAGCCACCTCCCGGGGCCAAGTGAATCACCTCCCGGTGGCCTCGATCGATCGTCTTGACCACGCGCTTGTAGTCCATGGCACAGCGATCCGCGTTGATCCCGTCCTGGTAAGACTGGAGCTCGTACCTGCCGGGGCCGAGGAAGGAGAAGTCCACCTCAAGATCTCGCGG
>JACIZP010000196.1 GCA_014359355.1 Calditrichota bacterium
AAAGGCAAGCAGGTCACGCTCGTCGTCCCATGCTACAACGAGAAAAGCTCCCTTTCCTACCTGGCTCACGCGCTTTCCGATCTGGAACGCGCCGCCGAGGGAAGATACCGCTTCCGCTATGTCTTTGTGGATGACGCCAGCAGCGACGGTACCGCCGACGAGCTTGCCCGGATGTTCGGGGAGCGCGAGCATTGCCGCGTTTTGCGTCACCCACAGAACCAGGGGGTGGCAGCCGCCATTCAGACGGGCTTGAAAGCCGCCACTACTGAGGTGGTCTGTTCCATCGACGCCGACTGCACCTATGACCCGCTCGACCTTCTGCAGATGATTCCTCTGCTGACAGACGGGGTCGACGTGGTCGTCGCATCGCCTTACCATCGCCAGGGGGCGGTCTTCAATGTGCCGCGCTGGCGGCTGTTGCTTTCCAAGCACCTGTCCAAAGGCTACCATCTGGTCTTCCATAACAAGTTGGCTACCTACTCGAGCTGCTGTCGCGTCTATCGCCGCAAAGCAGTGGCGCAGCTTACCCTCGCCCACGGCAACTTCATCGGCATCGTTGAATTGTTGGCAAAAGTGGACAGGGCCGGGGGGAGAATCGTGGAGTTCCCCACCGTGTTGCACAGCCGTTTGCTTGGCCATTCGAAGATGAAGGTGTTACATACCATCTGGGGACATATGGGCCTTCTCACGGCTTTGGCCCTGCAAAGGCTACGCCCCCACTTCTCCGGAAGAAGGGCACCGAGAGCCTTGACAGAAGCGGTCCCGGGGAGTGACTATGCAGGGCCACAGGCGCAACTGGAGGAGGCGCACGCAGCAAGGACGGCGCCCCTCCCATGAACAGACCGGGCCATAGGGCATCCGCCCAAGGGGTCGTTCTGCTCCTTTTCGCGGTGGCCATTTGGCTGAGGAGTATCGACCTTTGGCGGCCGGTGGACGGAAGGGTCCGCGAGGCGTGGCGGGAATGTGATATCGCCGCCGTGGCCCGCAATTTCTGCGCGGAGGGGATGAACATCTTCTACCCGCGCATCGACTGGCGCGGCGACGGGCCGGGCTTTGCAGAGATGGAATTCCCCGCGCTCTCCTACGGCATCGCTCTGCTCTACAAGACGTTCGGGTTTCACGAACAACTTGGGAGGATCATTCCTTTCCTGTTCTCCATCGGAACGCTGTGGATCTTCTTGCTCCTTGCTAAGAAACTCCTCCCACCACGTGCCTCGCTTCTGGCTCTGGCCTTTTTTGTGATGAGTCCGCTCGCTATCCGCGTTTCCAACTCTCTGCAGCCGGAGTCGATCATGCTCTTCTTCCTCATCGCCGCGGTCTACGCGTTCATCCGTTGGCTGGAGGAGCGGAGCTGGAAGTGGTACTGGCTTGCCGCAGGAATCACGGCGTGCGCCCTTCTGGCCAAGCTGAACAGCGCGCATATCGGGCTGCTGTTTGGGGCTCTTTTGTTCATGCACCAGGGGGTTCGCAGTCTCCGGAGCTGGCGAGTTTGGGTGTTGGCCTTGCTTGCCGTGCTTCCTGCAGCTCTCTGGTACTTGCATGCGCACCACCTGTGGCTGACATACCACAACTCCTTGGGGCTCTCCAACGAGTACCATTGGATTGGTTGGGACTTTTTCACCAACCCCCGGTTCGTCGCAGGAATCCTCAGAATCGAATTGCTCTTTGTCTGGATGCCTCTCGGCTGGCTGGTCGGGGCCTACGCGATCCTGCGCGGGCGCTGGCGAGGGACAAGTGTAGCCCTCTTGTGGATGCTCTCCGTGCTCGCCTACTATGTGGCCGCCTGCAGGACGACCAGCGAGGATTGGGCCATCTACTACCACATCGCCAGCGTGCCGCCCGTGGCCTTGCTTTTTGGCCTCGGCGCCGACTCGGCATTCCCCAAGGCCTGGCCCAGGGGCACAGGAGGACTCATCTTGGCTGGTGCCGTGGCTCTGCTGGCCGTGGTTGCGCGGCTCGTTCTTGGCTCTGCACCCTCGATTCCCACTGCCATCGCCGCCGCGATGATTGGCGGCGTAGCGGCAACGGTACTCGCTGCCAGCACAGCCAAGGGCGCCGCGAGAGGCCTTAGGCCGCTTCGCAGGCTGGGCCAATTGGCGGTGTTCTTCTGTGTGGCCTCGTCTTTGATCTTTTGTGGTTTTCGCATTGCCAAGGATCTCCATCCCTCCCACATGCAGACCGTCTATGAGTGCGCCCGGGAGGTTAAGCCGTACATTCCTCCTGGCGAACTGATTGTGGCCTCTGGCGGCCACAAGGCGGACGAAGATGGTTACCCGCTGGCGATCAATGCCCCATATCTTTTCTACTGGCTTGGACACAAGGGATTCAATATCGCTATCGAAGAGCAGTCGGTTGCTGCTTTGGAAAGCCTCGCCTCGCGAGGAGCGCACCTTTTTGTTGCCGAGCGAGACGCTCTTGCGGAGAAGGCGGGGTTCGAAGCAGAAATGCGAGCACATTTCCCCCTCGTGGTAGAGAACCGGGCGTTAGAAGTGTTTGCCCTCGTAGTTGACGCCAGCCAGGTCGACCTGACGATTCCCTCGCAGAATTCCACAGCTCTAATTGAGGAGACCCCGCGATGAGGCGGATGAGGAGGCTCCGCCTTCTCCCGGTTGGTTCACTGGTAAAGACCGGGAGGGTGGACCACGCAGATTGGAACTACCGTCCTCTGCTCGGCTTTGTGCAGCGGCAGAGGTTCAAGTTGTGTCGTCGTCTGATGGCCCCGCTGGCCTCCGGTCGCGTGCTGGAAGTCGGCTATGGCAGTGGGGTCTTCCTGCCCGAATTGCATCGGCACAGTCGTTCGCTTTTTGGGGCAGACGTGCACCCGTTTGCCAGTGCTGTCGCCGCCGTGCTGCGGGAGCACCAGATCAAAGCGCATCTGGTGCAGGCCAGTGCGGAGAGGTTGCCCTTCAAGGATGGTTGTTTTGACCTGCTGGTGAGTATCAGCGCGTTGGAGTTTGTGCCCGACCTCGTCAGTGCCTGCGCCGAGCTGCGTAGAGTTCTGAAGCCTTCTGGCGCACTGGTGGTGGTAACCCCTGGTGCTTCCCGGGTCATCGACTTTGGCTTCAAGCTCCTCACCGGCGAGGATCCACAAGTAGATTTCGGAGATGCCCGGCAGCGCGTGCGCCAGACTTTGCTGAGGTACTTCGCAATCGACAAGGAACTGCGCTTTCCACCACTGGTTGGTCGCAGCCTGTGCCTGTATCGAGCCCTTCGCCTGCGCCCTGCGGTTGCTGTTTGCCCCGCAGAAAAGACCCACTCGGCTCCAAATGCTGCGCCTCCTGTGCTCGCCTACGGTAGGCCCTGACAGCGATTCATTGCCTCGATCTACATAACCCAAGGAGTCCAATCGTGCGGCTACTGGTGCTCTTGACGGTGCTTTCGTGTTTTGCGGTCCTGGGGTTTGCCCAGGGCGAGAAGCGTATCTACATTGCAAATGACGACCACACCGATTACATGTGGCGGGCCGACGAGGAGACCTACCGACAGGCTTTCCTGGATATGCTGGACTACTACCTTGACCTCGCCGACGCCACCGAGCACGAGCCGAGCGACTTCCAGAGCCGCTTCAACTGCGATGGAACCTTTTGGGTGTGGACCTACGAGAAGAACAAGTCCGCCGCCGAGTTCGCGAGGCTAATCCAGCGGATCCGCAGCGGCCATATCGGTGTGCCCCTGAATCCTCTGGTCATCTGCTACGGTGGTGTGCCGGCCGAGGCGGTGCTGCGGAGCATGTACTACGCGGGCTCTCTGGAGCGACGCTATGGGCTCCACTTTCCCATAGCCATCTCCATGGAGAATCAGACGCTGCCTTATGGACTTGGCGCCCTGTGGGCGGGAGCCGGTGCCAAGTACTCGTGGAAGGGCGTGTGTGCCTGTCTCACGCAGATTGACTATGTGTACGGCAGGGAGCACGAAGCATATTGGTGGATGGGCCCTGACGGCAGCAAGATCCTCATGAAATGGAACTCCATGGTCTACCGCGGCAACCAGGGCATCGGGGGATACGCAGAGGCTTACGATACTTTCGGGGTGATTGATTTTGTCGATGCGGACCCGTACTTCCAGAGCCTCTATCCTTACCGCGTCATTGGCGTGTTTGGCAAGGGCTGGGACGAGCTTCAGGTGCTGACTGATGAGTTCGTGCGTGCCGCGAAGGAGAAGTCGAGGTCGGATCGGCGTGTGATCGTCTCCAATGAAGATAATTTTTTTGAAGATTTCGAGGCCATCTACGGCGATCAACTCCCGCAACTGTCGTGTTCCTTTGGCAATGAGTGGGACCTTTATTGCGCCTCGATGGCAGAAGTCTCGGCACGGGTGAAGCGCAGTGTGGAGAAGCTGCGCACCGCCGAGGCGATGGCCGCCCTGATCGTCACCAGGGACCCGACGTTCATGGCCGGCAGAGAGCAGGCGCGCGATGTAGCGTGGATGAGCATGGGGCTTTACTTCGAACATGCGTGGACCGCCGACGGCCACATCAGCAAGGAGGCGCGGGCAGCGTGGCAGCGGCGCACTGCCCAGGCCGTCGAGACCTATGTGGAGTCCCTTTACCAGGACGCGCAGACTCGCCTGGCCGAGATGATTCCCGCAGGGGCCTTCCCGCGCTTCTACGTCTTTAACCCGCTCAGTTGGCAGCGCACCGATTATGTGGACCTCCCTTATCTGGGCCCCTTTCCCTGTGTCGTCGTCGACGTGGCAAGTGGGGAGGAATTGCCGGCGCAACATTCTACACTCAGTGGCGAACCGAAGCTGCGTGTGCTTGCCACGAACGTTCCGCCGGTGGGCTATCGCGTCCTCGAGGTGCGTCCTGGCACGGGCCGGCAATTCTCTGACTGGAATCAAACGGTGGGGGGAACCGTCGAGACATCTTCCTATCGCCTGGCCCTCGCGGGGAATGGGGCCATCACCAGTTTGGTGGACAAGAAGCAGGGCAACATAGAGCTGGCGGGTCAGGGAGGTGGACTGAACAACTTGGGGCCAGGGGCGGGTACAATTGAGCTCGAGGAAGCCGGCCCTGTCTCGTTGACGCTGAAAGCTACCTGTGGTACGCCACTGCCTCATGTCACGCGCGTCACTCTAATGCGCAACGTGGATCGCATCGAGATCGAAAACACGATTACCAGGAACTTTTCTGACCTCCACACTTGGGACTTTAGCCACACCCTTCCCGGCGCGGATGTCTGGCATGAGGAGGTAGGCGCCGTCATCTTGGCGCGGCTCACCTCGCAGGGCGGCCACTACTCCCCACGCACGGCGCGTTACGACTGGTTGACTCTCAATCACTTCGCGGACGTGGGGGGCAATGGCCCCGGCTTTGTGCTCTCTAACGTCGACTGCTACTTCATGCGTTTGGGCAACAGCACGCCTAACTGGCTGGACGTGGCGACGCCGTGCATCTCGGTGCTGGTCGGTGGCCAGGTGGATGGCCCAGGTATTGGCATCCCCAACCAAGGGGGCGACCGCTACTTCCTGCAGCGTTTCGCTCTGCGGGGCCGCTCCGGCTTTTCTCCAGCGCAGGCCATGCGCTTCGCCTTGGAGCACCAAAATCCGCTGGTGGCGGAGAGAGTGCGTGGGGGGTCGGCTTTGCCGGCAGATGCTTTTTCCTTGGTGCACATCGACAACCCAGAGGTTCTCCTCTGGGCCATCAAGCCGGCAGAGGACGACCCCGGAGGGGAGCTGGTGGTGCGGGTGTGGAACCTGGGTGAGCATGGGAGCGACTTTCGCATCTCTTTGGACGGAGTTCCCGTCAGCCGTGCTCTGCGACTCAGCCACATAGAGACGCCTCTCGGCGAAGCAACCTGCGACGCCAATTCGGTTACGTGCTCCATCAATCAGCAGCAGTTGCTCACCTTGGGCATCGTCATGGGTACTCCGTCCGGACTGATGCCTGCCCAAGGGTTGGAGGCCGTCGCGGAGGGCCACACTATTCTCTTGCGCTGGCACTCGCCGCATGACCCGAAAGTGAAAGGCTTTCGCGTCGAAAAGAGCGTCGGCGGGGGAGATTACCAGGATGCGGCTTTCGTCCAGTCACGAAAAGACAGCTCGGGCGGCATGGTCGAGTACACTTGGCGGGACTTTGCTGTGCCCAAGGGGCTGCTCATCTATCGCGTCGCAACAGTTGGCAGCGACGGGAGCGTCTCGTACTCCGCTCCGGTCCGGGTGGAGGCCTCGGTTCCAGACACATTCGGGATTCGCGGGTGCTTTCCGAATCCCGCCGCAGGGCAGCTGCGAACGACCTTCGTGATCCCAGACGAGCCTACCGATTCATTGCACCTGCAGACGACCCTTCTTGCCGTATACAATCTCCGCGGGCAAATGGTGCGGAAGCTCATGGACAGCGTAGTGCCCCCCGGCTCTTATGCCGCTGCCTGGG
>JACIZP010000197.1 GCA_014359355.1 Calditrichota bacterium
TGTCTACCTGGTTATCCCCACCAAGAATGATGACGAAGGCGAGATCCGGGAGATGTGCCAGTGGGTGGCAAGCGACTTGGGCAAAGAGACACCCGTGCACTTTACGCGCTTTCATCCTGAGTACAGGCTCAGGAACCTGCCACCCACGCCAGTGAGCACCCTGCGCAGGGCCAGGGAGATCGGCCTCAAGCAGGGGCTGCACTATGTCTACGTGGGCAATGTTCCCGGAGAGGAGGGGGAGAACACCTTCTGCCCCCACTGTGGCAAGGTGGTGATTCGACGGGTAGGCTACACTATTCGCGAGAACAATCTGAAGGGCGACCGGTGCGGTAGCTGCGGCGGGCAGATTGCCGGCGTGTGGAGGTGAGCACGATGTCAGATCGAGGGAATGTTAGGAGAACACGGATGAGGAAAGGCTCCCCTGGGCTATGCAGCCCCGCATGGTGGGGCTTCTGCGTCGTGACCGTGGTCGGCGTGTGGGCACTCTTGCTTCTTAGTAACGTCGCCGCCCAAGTGCGGCCGCCTGCAGTGGCAGGCGCCTGGTATTCGGACAACCCAACTACCCTGAGGACGACCATCGAGAAATGGCTCGACCAGGCACCCGACGCCGGCGTGGAAGGCGAAATTTACGGCCTGCTGGCGCCCCATGCCGGCTACGAGTATTCGGGGCCAACTGCCGCTGTTTCCTACCGCCAGGTGCGCGGTCGCAAGTACGATGCGGTGGTCATTCTCGGCCCCAGCCATCGCGAGTTCTTCTCGGGCGTGTCTGTGTTCAACGGGGAGGGCTACCGCACCCCGCTTGGGGTTGCTGCGGTCGACAAGGAGCTGGCCGCAGCCATTGCCAAAGCAGATCCGTTGATCTCGCTCGGCGAGGCAGGACACCGTGGGGCTGAACACTCCATCGAGGCGCAGGTACCCTTCCTGCAGGTGGCCTTGCCGGGCATCAAGATCGTGCCCATCGCCATGCTCGATGACTCGTGGGAGACCTGCCGGCGCTTGGGCGCGGCCATCGCGAGCGCAGCCGCCGGTCGCAAGGTCCTCATCGTCGCCAGCTCCGACCTCTACCACGGCGAGTCCTACGCGGCCTGCAACGCCAGTGATGCGCAGACGTTGGCCCAGGTGGAGAGCATGGATCCCCAGGCTTTCTGCAAGGGGGCGCGCGCAGGGAAGTTCGCGGCCTGCGGCACCGGCCCCATTGCAGCCATGCAGCACGCCGCCCAGCTCCTCGGAGCGACGCAGGCAAGAGTCCTCGCCCACACCACCAGCGGCGACGTCACAGGACAGAAGACCGGCTACGTGGTGGGCTATGGCGCCGCGGTGGTATTCGGGTCGCCAAGGCAGCAGAAGAAGGCAGGAGGCAAAGCGGCAATACCGGGCCGAGTGGAGTTTGCCCCGCTGAGCGAGGAGGTGCAGCAGGAACTGCTGCGCATGGCCCGCCAGAGCATTGCCCACTACCTGGAACACGGCACGATTCCGGAATTCAGCCCCACCCACGAGGTGATGAAGGAGCGGCGCGGCGTGTTCGTGACCATCACCAAAAGGGGCGAGCTGCGCGGATGCATCGGCCATCACGAAAGCGACGTGCCCCTGTACAAGCTCGTCCCGCAGATGGCGGTCGCCTCGGCGTTCCAGGACCCGCGCTTTCCCCCGTTGCGCAAGAACGAGCTGGGCGAGATCAAAATCAAAGTGTCCGTCTACCTGACGAACGTCTATCAGATCGACAATCTCGACCACTTTGTGATGGGCAAGCACGGCATCATCATGTACAAGGATGGCCGCGGGGCTACCTACCTGCCGGAGGTTCCACTCGAGGCAGGGTGGAAGACTAAGGAGGAGGAACTGCGCAGCCTCTGCCAGAAGGCCGGCCTGCCGCCCGATGCCTGGAAGGAGGGAGCCGTTTTCTATCTGTACGAGACCCAGGTCTTCGAGGAGGGCAAATGAGTCGCGCAAAGGAAGACCAGCCGGGGGAGCTCACCGAGCAGGAGAAGCAACAGCTCCTGCAGATTGCCCGCGTTGCCATCGAGCGCCGGCTCAAGGGCGAGCCGCTCCCAGATTTTGGGCCAGTCTCTGAACGACTGCAGCAGAAGCAAGGAGCCTTTGTGACCCTGCACAAGCGCGGGGCCTTGCGGGGCTGCATTGGCTACATCGAGCCGGTGAGTCCCCTTTACCTTGCGGTGGCGGAGATGGCCCAAGCAGCAGCCTTTGAAGACCCGCGCTTTGCCCCGCTCACCGAGGACGAACTGCCAGAAGTAGATATCGAGATTTCCGTGCTCTCGCCCACGCGCGAGATCAACGACCTCGAGGAGATAAAGGTCGGGGAACACGGTCTGATTGTTCAGCAGGGAATTCGCAAGGGGCTGCTGCTTCCCCAGGTGGCAACGGAATACCACTGGGACCGCACGACGTTCTTGCGTCACACCTGCTTGAAGGCGGGCCTGCCTGCCGATGCCTACAAACAGAAGGGCACGTCCATCAAAGTATTCTCGGCGCAGGTCTTTGGGGAAAAGGAGAGGGAGGACTAACGCCTCCTCAGGCTCAGGGCGACGGCCACCAAGGCGCTCAGGTTGAGGAAAGCCAGACTGACGGTGGTAAGCGGCAGGCCGAGCACCGGAATGGCGATCGCTGCCGCCACCAAGGCGCCCACACTGGCGCCCAGCAGGTCGAGGGCGTACATGGTGCCGGCAGTGCCTTCCACGCGCGTTCCAGCTTTGGCAAAGAGGTCATTGGCCAAAGGGAACTGGAAGCCGCCTAGTGCTCCTGTTGCCAGGAGGAGCAGGGGGAGCACAAACTGCGTCACAGATCCGATCCGGGCAGAAGCCTCCGGCAGGAGATGCATCACTGCCAGAGTCGCCAACGGGAGCAGCACCAAGGTCCCCACGACTACCTTGAACCTGGCTGCGATGCCTGAGCCGCGCCGCACCACACGAGTGCCCAACATCCCACCCAGGGCCAATCCCGCCATGAAGGCCGTCACCAACAGCGACACCCGGTAGTAGACGTAGCCGTAGATGGCCTGAAACGCCACAATGCAAGCCACCTCCAAGGCAATCCCTGAGAAGCCGGCGCAGAGCACTGCCCACCCCACAGCCCAGCGTCGCACCCTTGGCTGCCACGAGCGGATGCGCGCCGCCAGCGCGAAGAAGAGGACCACAATCACCAGCGGCAGCCAGATCACCCAGGAGCCTGCGTGGGCAATGGCATCGAACAGACGTACCGTTACCGGGCTGACCTGTCTGCTCCACAGAATCAGGTCAAAGTAATAAGCGACCGGCGCAAAGTCGGTGTTGAGGCGTTCATCTCTGTGTCGCTCGAGTATTTGGTCGAGATAGCTCACGCGCGGTGCGGCTAGGCGAAAGGGCAGGTAGTACTCGCGGACGAATTGGGTCGTTATGCCCCGGTCATGCAAGCGTTGGAGGAGAAGTGCGGCGTCGGTGGTCAGTTCGGTAGGCGGGGTGCTGGCAAAAAAGTGCGCCGTCGCGCCGGGAAAGAGCACCACCTCTGGGAACACAGAAGCGAGGGTGTTCCGCAGGCAGGAGAGGAAGCGCGCCAACTCCTCGCCGATGACGTTTTCGGAGGAACTGACGGCAAATGAGACCACCCCGCCAGGGTTAAGGATCTCCCGCACGCGCATGAAGAATTCACGGGTGAAGAAACGGTTCACCATCGTGGTGCGCGGTTCGGGCAAGCCAATGATGACCACGTCGTAGCGACGGGTGGCCCTCTGCACGTACAGCCTGCCGTCGACGTGGTGCACGCGCACCCGGGGGTCCTCCAGCGCCCTGACCGCCTCGGCAGGAAGGTACGCTCGCGCCAGGGTGATGAGGCGCGGGTCAAGCTCCACATAGTCGATGTGGGCCACCGAAGGAGTCTTCAGCACCTCCTGCAGGCCACCGCCGAGGCCGCCGCCTACCAGGAGAACCCTCTCTGGGCGCGGGTGCTGGAGGAGTGCCAGCTGCACCAAATTCTCGGCGGCTTCAGGGTCCGGGTACGTGAAAGAGATGAGCCCATTCTCGAAGAAGCTTACGCTTTCATCGGCCTTGACGACCGCGACATTGGCGTAAGGCGTGTTCTCGCTGTGCAGCAAGCGGTAGTCGCGCCAGAAAAGAACATTGCCCAAGCGATGGAGCGGCGTGGCGGTTGCCGCCAAGGCGACGATTCCGCCAAGAACGGCGATGCCCGCAGGCAGGCGGGCTCTCTTTTTCGGCCAAAAGAAAAGGAGCCACGCGCTAAAGAGATTGATGCTTCCCAGCAGTGTAGCTATCTGCAGGGCGTGCAAGTAGCGAATGAGGAGGAAGCTGGCCGCCAAGCCGCCGACAGTGGCGCCGATCGACTCGAGTACGTAGACACGACCTATGGCGATGGAATCGCCGAGGCCGTGCGCAGCGAATGCCTTGCAGCCCAAGGTGTAGAGAAAGCCGAGGACCACACACACCGGGCCGATGACTGCAGGAGGGGTCAACAGCATCGGCAGCAAACCTACCACCTGGCCTTGGCTCTTTCCCCATGCGACCATACTCGCCCGCGCGGCAAGGATGGTGGCTGCTAGCACGAGCACTGTCAGTGCCTGCAATAGCGCAAAGACGGATTTTGCCCCGGTCAGATGGCGTCCTACCCAGCCCGCCACGGCGCTGCCCGCTGCGGTGCAGAGCAACCAGCTGGCCAGAAGCAGACCGAGCAACAATTCGTTGCCGTAGAACACCACTACCAGCTCGCGCATCGCCACCACTTGCGCCACGGTAGCCGTGGCTCCCATGACCAGGACGGCAAAGCCCAGCCGGAATCTCATGGTCGATCTCTCGCGTCAATCCTTTGGCTGGCGTAAAATTAGGCAATAGCGGAGCCAATTGCAAGGGGAAAACCTGAACTGCCTCGTCCTGCCCAGCTTTGACGGCAGGCCGCAGCTCCCAGGATCGCAAGCCAGGAGTGGCGCGTGCGCCGTGAAGCCTGCCACATCGGCGCTGGCCATTGTTCTCGGTGGCTGTCACCGCCTGCAGTTCGCCTGGCGGCATTGCTTGGCAAGCCGCAAGATCTGCCAGGCTGCGCGAGTCAAGGAAAAGGCAAGACGAGACGTGGCGTTCGGACAAAAACAACTTGATTTTCGGGCAAAATCTTGTAAATTTGTGAACGCGTTGGCGGTGTAGCTCAGCTGGCTAGAGCAGCGGAATCATAATCCGCGGGTCCGGGGTTCGAATCCCTGCACCGCTACTGATGGCAACGACACCCAAAAGAGACACACGGTTCCACAGGCTTACGACCTTTCCTTCGCGAAAGGTCTTTTTGTTTGCAGAAGACCATGCTCCTCGCGCGCTTTGAAAAGTGCCTGCAGGAACAGCAGCTCGTCGCCCCGGGCCAGACGGTTGTGGTAGCAGTTTCCGGTGGTGTCGATTCGATGGTGCTGCTGGACCTCTTCGCGCGTATTCGAGAGCCCTGGCGGCTGCAGCTGGTCGTGGCGCACCTCAACCATGGTCTGCGCGGCAAAGAAGCCGACCGCGATCAGAGCTTCGTGAGCGCACGCGCTGGCGACTACGGCCTCCCCGTGGTGATTGAGCGCGCAGATGTCGCCAGCTACGCACGGCAGCGCCACCTGTCGCGTGAGGCGGCAGCACGCGAGGTGCGCTATGATTTTCTGCGCCGGGCGGCCCAGCAACTGCGCGCCCATCGCGTGGCGCTGGGCCACCATGCCAATGACCAGGCGGAGACTTTCCTCGACCATCTCCTGCGCGGAGCCGGACTCGCCGGATTGGGCGGCATGTGGTGGCAACGGGAGATCTTTGTGCGCCCGCTCCTTGGGTTCACGCGCGGCGAGCTGACCGAATACGCCACTCAACACCAGCTGCCCTTCTGCGAAGATAGTTCCAATACTGACCTCCGGATCCGCAGGAACCGACTTCGTCACGAGCTGCTGCCCCTCCTTGCTACCCACTACAACCCGCGCGTCGTGGAGGCGCTCAGCCGCGCCTGCCAGGCGTTCCAGGAAGCGGACCAAGGTTTGCGCATCATCGCCGCCCAACAGCTGACCAGAGACAGCCGAGAGGAGGGGGGAAAAATTGTTCTTGATATTGCTGAGTTTTTGCGCTATCTTTCAGTGACGCAAAAGTATGTGTTGATGGAAGTAGTGGAGCGGATGGGTGGTGGGCGCTCCCAGCTCGACAGCCGGACGCTGGAACGCGTGCTGCGCCTGGTGAGGCAGAGACGGCCGGGAACGAGGGTCAGCCTGGGGCATGGGATAGAGGCTGCCGTCTCCGGTCGCTACTTGGTGATCGGCCCGAGCGCGCAAGGGCCCTTCTCATTGCCAGTGCACATCGGCCGAGAGGTAGTTGACCCAGCGCGCGGATTTGTCTTCAAGTGTTCGCCAGCAGCGTGGGAAGAGTTCCAGGCGCTGCGCGGCACGTCCCCCGTCCTGGAGTTCGTCGACGCCGGTGAAGTCAGGGGCCCACTGCGGTTGCGCTCGTGGCAGCGCGGCGACCGCTTCTTCCCCCTGGGGATGCAGGAGAGTAAGAAACTGTCGGACTTTTTCATCGACGCCAAGGTGCCCCATCATCGCCGCCATCTCGTTCCGCTGCTGGAATGTGACAAGGGTATCATCTGGGTGTGTGGGTTGCGCCTTGATGAGCGGTTTCGCGTCACCGACAAGACGAAACAGGTACTGAAACTGGAATTCCAAGGCGGCTATGCCAGCAAAGAGCGAGAAGCAGAAGGCTGAGGCGTGTGAGGGCTATCGGCTGATGTTGAGCCCGCGTCGCATCCAGCGGCGCATCAAAGAATTGGCCAAGGAGCTGTCCCGAGACTATCGTGGCCGCGTTCCGGTGTTTATCGGCGTGCTGAATGGTGGCTTCATCTTCATGGCCGACCTAATCAGAGAGCTGGAGATTGACTGCGAGGTCGACTTCATGAAGATCTCCAGCTATGGCGACGAGACCATGACCTCCGGCTGGGTGAAGCTGCTGAAAGACGTCGACTGCCAGATCGAGGGTCGCGATGTGGTCGTCGTCGAGGACATTGTCGACTCCGGGCTCTCCATTCAGTTCCTACACCGGCGGTTGCAGCGCTTCAAGCCCAAGTCGGTCAAGTATGTTGCGCTACTTCTCAAGGAAGGTGCTGCCAAGGTCCCTTATGAGGTGGACTACGTTGGCTTCCGCATCCCGAACGAATTCGTGGTCGGCTACGGCCTTGACCAGGCTCAGCTGCTGCGCAACCTTGGCGGTATTTACGTCAAGAAGGAGTGATCCACCTCCAGGAAGGTTTGACATTATGAAGGACAGAGAGCTGAATCACGCCCCATTGCGGCGAACAGGCGGCGATCGCGACGGTCGCCGTCCTGACGGCAAGGGCCCGGACAAGGGGGGGCCGCGCAAGGAAGAGAACTTCCAGTGGGGGCGTATGGGGCGCACTCTCTTCTTGTGGCTGATTATCATCACGGTTTCCCTGTACATATCGCAGCGGCTCACTATCCGCAACCGGGGCGAACAAGAGCTGCAATACGCGCCCCACTTTGTTGAGCTCCTCACGGCGCGTCAGGTGCAGAAAGTGATGGTGCAGGGCAAGGAGCTGCACGGCGAGCTGCGCGAGCCTCAACCCATCCCGAAGGCAGGCGGTCAGGGCTACTACACCAAGTTTCGTGTCACCCTGCCTGCTGAACCTTCTCCCGAGGAGGTGCAGCGCTGGCGGGAGGAATTCGGCATCGGCGAGATCCGCTTCACGGAAAAGGCGATCAGCGTCTGGCAGTATCTTCTCGGCTATGGCCCGTGGTTGTTGATTATCGCCGTCTGGCTCTTCTTCCTGCGCCGCATGCAAGGTGTGGGGACAAAGGGGATCTTCTCCTTCGGCAAGTCGCGGGCGAAGTTGCTGACCGAGAATCGCCCCAAGGTGACCTTCGACGATGTGGCAGGTGCCGATGAGGCAAAGGAAGAACTGCGCGAAATCATCGAGTTCCTCAAGGAGCCGGAAAAATTCCAGCGCCTTGGTGGCAAGATTCCCAAGGGTGCGTTGCTCCTTGGGCCGCCTGGAACAGGCAAGACGCTGCTTGCCAAGGCGGTGGCCGGCGAGGCAGGAGTCCCCTTCTTCAGCATGTCCGGTGCTGATTTTGTGGAGATGTTCGTGGGCGTGGGCGCCTCGCGCGTACGCGACCTTTTTGAGCAAGGCAAGCGTAACGCGCCGTGCATTATCTTCATCGACGAGATCGATGCCGTAGGCAGACAGCGGGGCGCCGGCTTGGGGGGTGGCCACGATGAACGGGAGCAGACACTGAACCAGCTCTTAGTGGAGATGGATGGTTTCGACTCCAACGAGGGCGTCATCGTCATCGCCGCCACCAATCGTCCCGACGTGTTGGACCAGGCCCTGCTGCGACCCGGGAGATTTGACCGCCAGATCGTGGTGGATCGGCCCGACGTGCGCGGGCGCGAAGGGATCTTGCGGGTGCACACCAAGAAGATCCCGCTGGGCAGGGACGTGGACCTCTCCATTCTGGCGAAAGGAACGCCAGGCTTTTCCGGCGCTGACCTGGCCAACATGGTGAACGAGGCGGCGCTGCTTGCCGCGCGGAAGAACAAGACCCACGTCACCATGGAGGACTTTGAAGAGGCCAAGGACAAGGTGATGATGGGTGCCGAGCGCAAGAGCTTGCTCATCAGCGAAGAGGAGCGACGCAGCACCGCTTACCACGAGGCAGGGCACGCCCTGGTGGCCAAGCTCATCCCTGGTTCGGACCCCGTGCACAAGGTGACTATTATTCCGCGCGGGCGGGCGCTGGGCGCCACTACCACGCTGCCCATCGACGAGAAACACAATTATTCCAAAGAGTACTGCCTCATCATGATGCGCCACCTGCTCGGCGGGCGCGCTGCGGAGAAGCTGGTCCTCAAGCAGCTCACCACCGGGGCCGGCAACGACATCGAACGGGCGACCGAACTGGCGCGCAAAATGGTCTGCGAGTGGGGCATGAGCGACCGCTTGGGGCCGGTCACTTTCGGCAAGAAGGGAGAAGAGATCTTTCTCGGGCGCGAGATCGCGCAACACCGTGACTACAGCGAAAAGACCGCCCAACTCATCGACGAAGAAGTGAAGCGATTTGTGCTTTCGGCAGCGGAAGACGTGGAGAAGCTCCTGGCGGAAAATATCGACAAGCTCCACGCTCTGGCCAACGCTCTTCTGGAACGCGAGATCCTCGACGGCGAGGAGATCGACCGTATCTTGGCCGGCCAGGCTCTTGCGCCATCGAAGAACAGGCGGACGCAGCGCGGAGCGCCGGCCGCGGCCAAGAAGGGCGACAAGGCGCCGGCAGCTGCATCCCGCTGAGCCGCAAGGACGTACTGATCGAACCCATGGCACATGTCGTCTTGTTCCTGCGCTTGTGGCTGCTGCCTCCCTCGCGTCTGCCGCTGCTCATTGCCGTCGTTTCGGTTTTCCTGATCGTCGTCCTTGCGCTGCTCTCCAGTTTTGCCACAGTATTGAATCGTCGGATGCTGGCGCGCCTCCTGTTGGTTGTGGCCCTGTTGAGCGTGGTCGCAGAGGCGGTGGTGTTGGTCCGCCTTCGTGGGCCGGAGCGGCGGCCTTACGCGGTGGTGCTCCCTTTTTCACCGGGGAAGGAGTCTCCGCAGGCATGGGCGCTGAGCCGCACCCTTTGCCGAAACCTGCGAGCGCTGAGTGGCAACTACTACGTGGGGAGTTTCGAGTCCGTGCTGGAGGCGGTGCAGGCCGACAGTGTAGCTGACCGAACCTACGTGGCCAGATTCTGTGCGCGGAGCGGGCTGGATGCTGCCGTTTCCGGCGAGCTCCTCCAGCAGGGCGAGGCGTTGGTGTGGAACGGCCGCTTGTGGCGCCAAGGCATGTGGTCGGACACCACGTTGCCGGCCTCTGCAAGCGAGCTCGCGCGATTGGCTAAGGATGCCCAAGCCTGGCTGAGCCGCAAACTGGGCGTCGAGCCGTCGCGTGCCGGTGGAAGGGAAGTCTACTGGGACGTGCAGGCGGCGCACGCCGACATTTTGATCCGTGCAGCAAAGTTCGAGGAGGCGCGCAGGGTTCTTGGCAGCGCCCATGCACCTTTGCACTGGCTCCTGGTGGGCCAGTCCTACCTGCAGGAGGCCAAGGAGCTGCGCAACCTGGGCAGAGCGTGGCGCGAGCCCCTCTACCATGCCATCACCACTGCGGAGGAACTTGTGCAGCGCGACTCAACCCTGGCGGATGCGCATCTTCTGCTTGCCGAGTGCCACATTCTCGAGGAGGAATGGGACCGGGCCGAGATCCGTCTGCGCAAGGCCTTGGCCCTGGACCCCACCGCTAGCCATGCGCTGGTGCTTCTCACGCGCCTGCACCGTTCTCGGTACCGGGACCTTGGTTTCGAGGACGAAGAGCAACTCTACCGGCGGGCTGTCTGGTACGACCCCTGCTCGGTGAGCGCGCGCTTGGGCCTAGTCGCCTATCTCCAGCAGTTGGGGCGACGGGCAGAAGCGCTGCAGGCGGTGGACGATGTCCTGCGCATGAATCCCTCGTCTATCCCTGGCCTGCTGGCGAAGGGGAGGATGTTGATCACATGGGAACAGAACGAGGCCGGGTTCGCCTGTTTGGAAAAGGCGGCCAGTCTGGCGCCCGACGACCCGGAAGTGCTCTTTGCCCTTGGGGTAGCTCGCTATATGACCGAAGACTATGAGGGTGCGCGACCGTTGTTTGAGCGCGCCGTTGCCGTGGGTGACCACCTTGACTCGTACCTGTACCTCGGACTGATCGCGCGGCGCCTCGGACAGCCCGAGAAAGCTCTGCCGTACCTCCAGGAGAGAGTGCGGCGCAAACGCGATGCACAGGACCGGCTGGCAGAAATCGCGCGGGAGAACATTTTCCAACTCACGCACTGAAGTGGGAAACGGGTTGGCGCAAAAGGAAATGGCTTTCCAGTTGACCTGTCGCGGCAGGGTGCTCGACTTGTCCCGACGGACGCTCATCATGGGCATCGTCAACGTCACCCCGGATAGCTTCTCCGACGGCGGGAAGTACTTCGACCCCGACCTCGCAGTCGAACACGCCGTGGAGCTGTGCCAACAAGGGGCCGATATCATCGATGTAGGCGGCGAATCCACACGGCCTGGCGCTGAGCCGGTACCCGCTGAAGAAGAGATGCGGCGCGTGGTGCCGGTCATCGAGCGCTTAGCGCGCCGGGTCACCGTGCCCATCTCGGTGGACACGTACAAGGCGTGCGTCGCCGAGGAGGCGCTTGCCGCGGGGGCAGCCATGGTCAACGACATCAGCGCCCTGCGCGCCGACCCGGACATGGTGGAGGTCGTGCGGCGCTTTGGTGCTGCTGCCGTGCTCATGCACATGCAGGGCGAACCTCGCACCATGCAGCTTGATCCCAGATACCAAGATGTCGTGGCGGACATCATCGCCTTCTTGCAGGAGAGGGCATCGGCGTGTACGGCACACGGTATTCCGCGCTCGTGCCTGATCGTCGACCCAGGGCTGGGTTTCGGCAAGACGGTTGCGCATAATTTTGAGATCATTCGGCGCTTGGCGGAGTTCAGATGCTTGCAACTGCCCCTGCTCGTGGGGCCCAGCCGGAAGTCGTTTGTGGGGGCAGTGACCGGCTTGCCGCCCGAGGAGCGGTTGGAAGGGACAGCGGCTGCGGTGGCCGCCTGTGTGCTGAATGGTGCTCACATTGTGCGCGTCCACGACGTGCAGGCCATGCGCCGCGTCGTAGCCGTGGCCGATGCCATCGCCCACAAGGAACCGGCCCATTAACAGGGCACCACTGAGCAATCGCCAGGAGTAAGAAGCCGAAGGAGATCCTGTCGTGGTACTCTTTCGCATTGGGTTCATCCCAGTCACGCTCTTCGATATCCTGGATATCGTGGTCATCTCGTACCTCCTTTATCGGGTCTACTTTTTCATTCGCGGCACGCGAGCAGCCCAGATGACCGTCGGACTGGTGGTGATCCTGGTCCTTTCGGTAGTGGCGCCCCTCTTCAACCTGGGCGCCCTAAGCTGGCTCTTCCAGAACCTTAAGACCATCTGGTTGGTTGCCTTCGTGGTTGTGTTTCAGCCGGAGCTCCGCAGGTTACTCATCTACATCGGCCAGACGCGGCTGGCGCGCTACCTTGTCAGCGTGGCCGGCACGCGCACCGTCGAAGAGGTGATCAAGGCCAGCCTGGAGCTCTCCAAGCGGGGTTACGGCGGCCTCATCGTCATGGTCAAGGAGACAGGCCTGAAGACGGTGGTGGAGACCGGGGTGCGACTGCAAGCGGAGGTCTCCGTGCCGCTCATTGTTTCCATCTTCAATCCACGCTCGCCGCTGCACGATGGTGCCATTGTCATCCAGAATGAGCTGATCGAGGCGGCGCGCTGTATCCTGCCACTCTCGGACAACCCCCAGTTAGATCAGACCCTCGGCACGAGGCACAGGGCGGCAGTGGGATTGAGCGAGGAGAGCGACGCGGTGGTGATCGTGGTCTCTGAGGAGACAGGCACGATCTCCATTGCGTACAAAGGCGTTCTCAAGCGGGGAATGGATGAGCAGACGATGCGCAAGGAACTTGAGCAAGACCTGCGCGTCACGCCGAGCTAAGAGCCAAAGATCAAGGATTGGCACTGTCTGCAGGCAGAGAGGAGGTAGGAACGGATGATCACCCACGAACAGGCAGAGAAGGCGCGGAAGCGGGCGCTGAAGCTACTCAAGAAGGCAAGAATCGTCCTCACCGAGCAGGAAAAGCAGAACATCGAGATCGCCGACTTTGGCCTGGGTGAGCTGGAGACCACAGGACTTGAGCTGGTGGTTTATGTGAACACCGACCGAGTGTGTGCGAAGGAGCTGGTCCTATTTCCCTACCAGACCTGTCCTGAACACAGGCACCCGCCGGTTGAAGGAGAGCCTGGCAAGGAGGAGACCTTCCGGTGCCGCTGGGGAACGGTGTATCTGTACGTGCCCGGCGAGCCGACTCCGCATCCCAAGGCCAAGCCGCCCAAGGGGCGCGAGCAATGGTATACCGTCTGGCATGAAGTCGAGCTCACCCCAGGCGCGCAATACACACTGCCGCCCAATACCCTCCACTGGTTTCAAGCCGGCCCAAAAGGGGCAATTGTCTCTGAGTTTTCGACCAAGAGTCGCGATGAGTCCGATATCTTCACCGACCCACAGATTCAGCGGACACCGGTGATCGAGGGATAGGGCTCCGATTACTTCCCTGCGAATTCCCGAATGACGAAAAGGGAGACTTCCGACAGAGGTCTCCCTTTGTTATCGGTGCCGGCGGGCTTATCCAGCTCAGAAAGTGCGCGAAATCGTCATGGTGTAGTGGCGGATGGGCATCAAGGTACGCTCTACCTGGGTGTAGTTGTAGTTGAACAGGTTGCCGATGTCGAAGCTGATGTCATTGCCAAGCAACCTGTAGCCCAAGCGCAGGTCAGCCACCTTCTGGGCCACCCTCTGATCACGCGGGTAGACCTTTACCCGCTCCAATCTGCTCACGTAACGGTAATCGACGCCAACGCGGAGAGGACCTTGGGTGAACGTCACGGTGCCTGTGAAGAGGTGCCGCGCACGGTAGGCCAGGTAGTCGTCGGCGGTGATGTCCCAGGGATCGAGCAGGGTGTAGGAGAGCGCTGGGGTCAGCCGTCCTTTCCATAAGCTTCCCTGGAGGCTTGTCTCGATGCCGCGAATCCTCGCCTCTGTGACATTGATGAAGCGCACTGTTCCCGAGGCATCGGGTTCCGGCTCGATCAGGTCATGGTACTGATTGTGGAACAGGGCAAGGTCGAGAAGGAAGTGCTTGCTGATTTCCTGATTGACTCCAGTCTCATAGGACCAGGCAGACTCTGCCCTGAGCTGTAGGTTCGGCACAACCCGCAAGCCGGAGACCACCACATCGGTGAAGCGCTCCGCCACACTCGGCGCACGGAAGCCGCGACCGGTAGAGAGGCGCACAGTGGTACCAGGGCGTGCCTTCCAGACAAGGCCGAGCTTGGGGCTGAGCTGTTGGTCATCGATGCCCACGTCGATGTGGCTGTAATCAAATCGCGCTCCGAGGGTGAAAAGGAAGCGCCAGGGGAGTTTGATTTCATCCTGCAGATAACAGGCGAGGGCGTAGGCATCGTGGTTATCGAACATCGTCGACTGCACATAGTCGAAGGCGCCTTCAATACCGGCGGTCACGGAGTGGCCGGAGATGGGCAGCACGTCGGCCTGCACCTCAAAACCGAGCTTCTGCGCCTCGGAATAGTCGTTGTTGTCGTGGAAAAAGTTCTCCCAGCGATTGCGGAAATACGACAGGCGCCCCTTGAGGCCGAAACGCTCGCTCAGCGCATGCTTGTAAACGGCATTAATGTTCGCCTTCCAGGACTTGACTTTGTCCCCCACTGCGGCCTTGGGCGCTTCGAGCGGCCGGTTCTGGCTCTGCCACATGAAGCTGGCGCCATAGTCTGCCCAGTTCCAATTGGTGGTCAGGGCCAGGTGTGCTTGCGGCGAGATGCGCTTTCCCACCTTGGCGGTCATGTTGTAGCGGAGCAGATTTCCATTTTCCCGGTAACCGAGTGACTCCGTGCGGCCCCCGGCAAAGACGAGCTCCCAGCCATTGAACCGACGGCTGTGGCTGATACTCGTCTCGTTGAAGTGGAGCAGCCTGTCCGTCCAGCGCCACTCCGGATAGGCAGGCTGGTCATAGAAACCAACCAATAGCCGCACATGGGTAGTGGGGCGCACGGTGATATCTTTGGTGATCACATTGATGACGCCTCCCATGGCGCTGGAGCCGTACAGAGCCGAACCCGCACCTTTCACGATTTCGATGTGGTCGATCTGTGCCGGCGTAATGAGGTCCCACTTGATGTCCCCGCTATCGCCCGGAAGTATGGGAACCCCGTCGACCAGGTAGAGGACACGAGTGCCTGCGCCGTGGCTGTAGCCAGAGGAGCCGCGAATGTTGATCTGGCTCCCCATGAAATTGACCCCGGGCGCATACTGCAGCACTTGCTCCAGATTGATTTCGGCGATCTGGCTTAGCCGCGCCTGACTGACCACGGCCACGCTCACCGGTGAATCGGCGATCTCCTGGTAGCGCTTGCTGGCGGTGACCACCACCGAAGGGGTCTCGATCACCGTCTCCTCCAAGGTCACATGGAGCTCGGTTTGCTCACCCGGGCGCACTACCACCTCCTTACGCACGGGTACGAAGCCGATCATCGCCACCTTCACCGTGTGCTGACCTGCGGGCACCCGTACCAGGGTGAAGGTGCCGCGGGCGTCAGTGGCCGCACCGAGCAGCGTCCCTTCCAACATGACGCTGGCCCCGGGTATGGGCTGCCTGTTCTGCGCCGCGACCACCGTCCCTGAGATTGTGCCGTACTTCTGCGCCATGGCCGGCAGCGCGACAACGCCGCACAAGAGGAATATCGCCCCGGCAGTAAGACGGGTTCTGTTTTTCTCGAACATACCCAATCCTCGGTCAGGATGTGAAAGCATTCTGACGCCCCATGCCTGCTGTACTCTTCAGCTCTCTATGGGCTTCCGCTCAAGAACACGTCAATGTTGACGCCTTCCACGCGCGCCTTGTTGTCAGGCACCACAACCGGGCCAAAACGCAGTCCCTTGATGCTCGTCAGGCCAATGGGCGCACCCTCCTCAAGCAGGATGGCCGCCAAGAACCAGTAGGTATCCGGTGGCGCAGAAATGGAATAGCGCAACGAGTCGCCGCCGATGGGGAGGGAACCGCTGATATAGAGATCCAGGAGCGAAGGAAGCTTCGGGAAAGCCAACGGCGAGAGCGAAGCCACGACGAACAGGTTCTGGGCACGGGGAGGCCAGGCGCCATGGATGACCAGCGTGCCGTTGATGGAGCTTTCAAAGTGCGGCCTGGCGCGCCTAAAGTCCGCCGCCATGTTCACCCCCGGCACTACCGTCCCGTTGGGTACTTCCACCTGGCCGGGACTCAGCGAATCGCTGCCGGCAAAGTAGACGCCGATGATATTGTTGACGTTCCACTCGTAGCCCTTTTCCTTCCACACGATGGCAACAGCCCGATAGAGGCCAGGGGGCAGGTAGATTGTGTATTGGGCCGAGTCGACACCCGTGGGCAGCGGCTCGCCCATCTCGAGCTGGCTGATGCCTTTCGGGGGAAAGTCCGTGGATGCCACCACCAGAACCTGTTCGGTGTTCTCCGGCCAGGCGCCGCGAAAGACGATGGTGCCGCGGATACCCGAGGTTATGGGCGCCAGGCCTTTGTCGATCTCACAGCTGAGAACAGATAAGGAGGCGGCAGCGAGAGCAATGGCGATTCGTCTCATCGCTTCCCTGACCTTGCTTGCATTAGGCAAAAAAAGGTGCCCCTCCCTCATCGCTCAAGAAGAAGGGGCACCGGAGTTCTCAACTCGCTGCTACAATTTGATGTCGATGCCCAGCATAAAGTTCATCGCGTCCAGCTTGTAGGTGCCGGCCATATTGTCGTAGCTCGTCACCATGCCGGTGGCGTCCTTTACTTCCGCCCAGGTAGCCACGGTGCGGTCGCCGATGAACATCTTCTCTAGGCTGGCATGCACAGTGCCAAAGCCCAGGCAGTAGCCCAACCCGAGGCCGCCGACGTAGCGCCGGTTAATGTCCGGGATGGTCGGGCTTAGGGTGTGGTCAGGCGTAGCGGCCGGTTCGGTGTAGAAGAAGCTGCGGATCTTCAAGGCACTGAGTGAGTACTCGAGGCCCGCGCTGATACGCACGCCATCTTTCCACTCTTCCACCAACTCCCCAAATTCCTTGCCGTCGGCCTTCTTGTTGACCTTGATCTTGTCCCACGCTGACCACTGGGTAAACGACACGTCGGCGCTCACCACGAGGTTGTTGATGCCAGTGTAAGTGAGGCCCATGCCTACCTCCAACGGCAGGGGCAGGTCGGCTGTAACCTCGGTCTCCACAGGAGCTGCAGCGGGCTGCTGAGTTTGTGGGTTAATGGTGGCGCCGGAGTAGACGCCCATCACCTTAGCATAAGTGTCCTGGTCGATTTGACCACCCGCCAGGAGTGCGTTTAACTGTGACTGGAGAGCTGCAAGCTGTTGATCCGCGGGCTTGGCGGTGTAGGTCAGCATGGAAACCTTGCCCTCCAGCGGTTGGTCAAGGTAGTAGCGCCCTGCTAGCCCCAGCGTGAGACATTCGGTCACTTTGTACTGCAGGCCGATGTTGCCGCCAAACCCCCAACCATCGCCGTCCAGTTTTTGCTCGGTCAGCAGATGGTCAAACGGCTTGGCCAACAGACCCAACTGCGTCAGGAGCGGGTTCAACGGCGTCAGCTTGAGCGGATTGGGGGTAAAAACGGGCTGGCGGATCTCGATGCTGTTCATGACGATGCTGGCGCCAAGACCCACAGACAGCTTCTCCGTTACCTGGTAAGCGAAGGAGGGGTGGATATCGATGACCTTCAGGTCGTCCTCTACGTCGATGTCTGGGTACAACGGATTGTATCCGCTGGTCTCGAGGAGGTTCCACTTTGAGCCGAGGCCAAAGGGAGCGAACACGGAGATACCTACTGCCAGTTTGTCCATGCCGTAGACGAATCCAGCGGCAGGGAGGTAGAAGGTCTGCGGCTCATTGTCCACTTCTGTGGTGCGCAGAGCGCCAATGGCTGGGTTGGCGAGGTACTTGCCCTTCGGGGCCACAATCTCAAAGCTGCCGCCGAAGTGCAGGCCCTTGATTTGCGCCAACCCCGCCGGGTTCCAATACATGCCACTCCAATCATTGGAGAGCCCGCGGTAGGCGCCGCCCAGGGCCGTTGCTCGTGCCCCGATGCCTGTCAAAGCCACCCCCGAGGCAAGTACCACACTGAACGATGCTAAGGCCAAAACACCCGCCAATGACAGCGCAAAAAGGGGTCTTCTCATCTGTTCCTCCGTTCAGTTTCACCTGACTACTGGTTTCTCACCGCGCCACCCACCATGCCGCTCCTCTCCTCAGGTCACCTCGTTTGTCGATTGTTTCCGGACATCACCTCCCTTCGGCGCTGAGTGCACTACACCTTTGCACAAGCGGGTTCAAACCACCGCCAATGCAGCCTGGCTCACGAGCCTGATGGTACCAGTGCCCACCAACCACACAACCCGCCTGAGACGTGTTGCCCCCCGCGCTACACCCGACAGGCGTGTTCTGAGGCGGTTCGCCAGATCGTGTGGGGTAACCAGCAGGCAGCCGCGTCGTCGCTGCGCATTAAGATAACAAAAATTGCGAGATTGTCAAGACTTATTTTTAAGAGAATAATAGACTTC
>JACIZP010000198.1 GCA_014359355.1 Calditrichota bacterium
TTACCCCTGGGTATCTTTTGGATGCAGTTCGAGCCAACCGTGCGCGGGGCGTGATGGGGGAGGCGCTCTTCTTTTACGAAGGGTTACGGCAGAGGGGCGACCTGCTGGCGGACACTCTCCGGGCAACAGTCTATTCCGAACCCGCCCAACCGCCCCATCGCGGCGAAAGCGTGTGGCGCCCGCCGGCGCTGATCGTACATGAAGACGACGCCACTACCAAGCGAACCGGAACCTGGGAGCAGACCACCGCGCCCGGCTATCGCGGCAAGGCACTCTTCCACAGGGACACTTCTTATGCAGCCGTGGAATACGAATTCGACATACCGGCCAGCGCCTGGTACCATGTGCTGGCCTTCATCGTCACGGGCACACTGACCACCGATCGAGCGCGTTTTTCGGTGTACTCGGCGAGCGATACCTCAATCCATGTCGTTTCCCAGCGGGGTTACCTGAACGCAGGGTGGCACCGGCTGCGTTCGGCCTATTTGAACGCGGGCAGGCAGACCGTGCTCAAACTCGATAACCACGGCGTCCTGCCCGGTGACTTCATCGTTGCCGATGCGACAATGATCATGGTGGACCGCAAGCGTTCCCCGGAGGCGGTGTTCACTCGCATTCCCCGTCCGGATGACCGCCACATACCACGTTCCCTCTGCCTTAGCATTTACCCCAATCCAGCTCACGATGCGGCAACCCTCTTGTTAGATCTGCCTCACACAGGAGAAATTGCGGTCACTGTATACGATCTGCTTGGGAGGCAAGTCTTCGAAGCTCTTCCCGGACACCTACCACCGGGCCAACACTCGCTTCGGCTGCCCCTCGGCCACCTGCCAAGTGGCCTCTACTTCTGCCGCGTCTGTACGGCAAAGTACCGGACGGTGACCAAGCTCCTCCTGGCCAGATAGCCCGCAGCGATTGCCTCAGTTCTGCCCGCACAGACAGACACGAATCCGGACTCCGCCGTGGGCAAAAAGGCGGCCCTTCCCCGGGTGGCAGAGGCCTCTCGATCCGACCGGGAGTCCACGTGGGCACGCTGAGTGCCTTGCAGGCGAGTAACAACCCCGGCAGCTCTTCCTTTCTCGCAGTGCTGACCGGACCTTACGCAAAATGCAGCAAAGCGAGCTGAGCTGCTCCGACAGCGCCTGCCCGATTGCCGAGGCGCGCACAGCGAAGCGGCGGGTGAGGCCCCAGACGGATGCGCAGCCCCTCCAGCAGGTGTTCGCTCAGAGCCGAGAGCTCGCCGCCGATTACAATGATTTCCGGGTCGACAATGTTGGTGAGACTGGCCAGGCCGCAGGCCAGATAGTCCAGCTGCCTGCTGAACAGAGAGGCAAAGTGCGGCTCCCCGGCCTGGAGCAGCGCGGTCAATTCGTCGGCAGTCGGCTCTCTGTCGGTCGCGAGTGGCACCAGGCCCCTGCGTGCCAGCAACAGGGCCTGCCGCGCGAGCAGGCGCCTGGACACATAGGCCTCAAGGCAACCGCGCGCCCCGCACCCGCACTTTCGACCACCTTGCCGCACGCAGAGGTGGCCGACCTCGCCGGCGTTGACGCCGCGGACCAGGTGGCCATCAACAAGTATCCCCCCGCCCACGCCCGTGCCTATGGTCACCATGGCAAAGCGAGCCGGTCGTGGCGCCGGAACCAGTTGGTATTCAGCATAAGCAGCGGCATTGACATCGTTTTCCAAGTGCACCGGCAGCCCCAGAGCGCGGCTCAGCTCCTCGCGCACCGGATAGCCGAGGTAGTCGTGCGCCAGCGGCACCCCACCAACTACCATTCCCTTCTCCACGTCCACGCGACCGGTTGCGGCAAGTCCCACCGCACAGGGGGAGACACCTGCGGTCTGGATCACCTGCTGCACCCCCTGGGTCACCTGCCCGACCACTGCCGCCATACCCGATCGCCAGGGAGTTGAAAAGGTCTGCTCGTGGCGCAGTGTCCCTGAGAGGTCGGCAAGACCCACCAGTGTCCGCGTCCCACCGAGGTCAACGCCCACCGCGGTGGCCTGCAAGCGCGCCTGGTGCCGTGAGAGCGCCTCGGCAATGCGTCGCGTCAAAGCTGCTGGCCGGGTGATGGCCGTGCCCACCACTACGGCAAACGCCCCAGAGTTGAGCGCCTCCACCGCTTGCTCCGGCGTCCATATTCTCCCCTCTGCGATGACCGGCACATCGCCTGGCAGCCGGGCACGCAGCGCTGCCACGAGCCCCAAGTCGGGCAGCTCCTGCGGCCGCGCAGCCCCGGTGTACCCTGAGAGCGTCGTGCTCACCAGGTCGCAACCCAGCCTCGCCGCGCCAAGGCCTTCCTCGAGCGAGGACACGTCCGCCATCACCAGGACCTCTCGCCGTTTCAGTTCCTCCACGAGAGACGACAGCGGGTGGCCGCCAGGCCTGGCGCGTGCAGTGGCGTCCAGCGCAACCACATCAGCACCCGCTGCGACTACCTCCAGCGCATCCTCAAGCGTGGGGGTGATGTAGACAGGCGAATCTGGGTAGCGTCTCTTCCTCAGGCCTATCACCGGCAATGCCACCGCGGCTTTGATCGCCCGGATATTGGCCGCACCCTCAGCACGAATGGCAACCGCTCCTCCTGCCGCTGCAGCCTTGGCCATGGCCGCCATGATGGCTGGCTCATCCAGGGGATCGCCCGGGTCGGCCTGGCACGAGACGATGAGTCCTCCCCGGATAGCAGCAAGAAATCTCTCTCGCGTCATCATCCTGCGGTCATCCCATCCGCTGCTGCTTTCCCAGCGGATGGCCCAGCTTCACGCGCACCGGCACTCGCTCCTTGCCTGCTATGACCTCTGCCACACGTTCATCGCCCAGGTCAATCAGGTTTCCGGCCAGGCGTTCCCCTGCCACGACCACCTCCGCCACCCCTCTGTTTACATGCTCCGGGTTGCTCACCTCGATGTCAAACAAGTACCCCCGGAACCTCCGCTGCACTCGAAACGAACTCCATGCCGCAGGGACACATGGGTCGATGAGCAAGCCCGGATATGTCGGTCTCACGCCGAGGATGTAGTCGAGCACGTCCCGGAACATCCAGGCCGAAGATCCGGTGAGCCAGGAATGGCTTGCCTGGCCGTAAGTGGGATGATCAGGGCTGGTGACATACTCGGCGTAGACGTATGGCTCCACCTCATAGCGATCAATGTCCACCACCGGGTTCATGGGCAATGCCCGCTTGTACAGGTCAAAGGCGCGCTCCGCCCTCCCGAGGAGACATTCTGCAAGTATCGCCCAGCTCACGGCGTGGTTGAAGACGCTGCCGTTCTCCTTTTTTCCCGCCACACAGCGGGTGGCAAGCCCGATCCGCGGGTCGATGGTCCGGTAGGGCGGATGCAAAATCTTTGGCCCCCTGGGCGTGTCCAGATGCACGCGAACGGCCTCCATGCACTGCAAAGCCCGCTCGTCTGGCGCAACGCCGCTGATCACTGCCCAGGACTGCACATTCAGGAAAATGCGACCTTCTCGGTTGCTGGCCGACCCTATCACCTCCCCCCAGTCGTTGGTGCCGCGAAGGTACCACTCCCCGTCCCAGCAGTGCTCGTTAATTGCCTCCCGGAGCTGCTCATAAGCCCTCTCATAGCGGGAAGCCTCTTGTCTCCTGCCAGTGAAACACAGCATCTCCACAAGCTCCTTGAGAACGAAGGCCAGGAACATGCTGACCCACACGCTCTCGCCTTTGCCGCCCCGGCCGAGGTAGTCGAGCGTATCGTTCCAGTCACCAGGGCCAAACTTGGCCAACCCGCGGGGCGAAAGATTTGCCAGGACATAGTCCACCGCCAAGAGAGCGTGCTGCAACACTGAACCGGACCCTCGGTCCGCAAATGGCACGTCAGCGTCCAAGAAGGGCCAATCAGCAGTCTCCTTCAAGTATTGCGTCACGGCGAAGGGCAGCCAGAGGGGGGTGTCGGCGTGGCCTGTCCTTTCACCGGTGCCGCTGCCGGGAAAGATCAGGTGGAAGGCGCTGCCGTCGGTAAATTGCGCACGACACATTTGGCTGAGACGCTCTCGCACCCAGTCTGGCCTCGCAATCATCGGTCCCAATGTGTCCTGGCAGGAGTCTCTGAAGCCTCGTCCAAAAAGCAGGCCTCCGTGATAGTAGGAAGCATCGCGGGAAAAGCGAAAGGTCACCGAGGTCTGGTACTGATTCCAGACGTTTACCATGGTGTTGAGATCGTCATCCGGAGTGGCTACCTGCACGGCGCTGAGGTACTCGCCCCATTCATCGAGCAGGCGTTGGTACTCGCTCTGCACCAGGCCGAGGTCCCGGTACTTCCTCACGAGCGTCGCTGCGGCGTGCGGGTACTCCTGCTTTGGGACCACACCCAGCAGCACCACGAACTGCCGCTCCTCACCGCCTTGGAGCTCCAACGGGGCCTGCAGCGCGGCGACCGCGTCCCCAGAGGTGATTTCGGAGTTCGTGCATCGACCAACTTCCACCGCCTCGGGATTTGCCTCGGAGCGCCAACGCCCGATGAACAGGTCTTTGCTCCCATCCCAGCCTATCACAGGCAACGACGAGGCGAAGAAAACCACCTTGTCCCACTCCTCGTTGGCCTGTCGGACGGTTGGGCCTGCGTAGCGCACCCAATACCGTTTCGTAGCGAACAGAATCTGTTCCTTGCGATCGAAATGCACCTCATTGAAGTGCTGGTCATTAGGCTGGTTGATAAGGTCAACCAGCGCGTGCCCCAGGCAGAGCTCCACATAAGCAAACAGGTCCAATTCCCTTGGCGACTGCAGCGTGTTGCGGATCGTGACGCGCCAGATCTCCAAGTCGTCGTCGAGGGGCACAAAATAGAGGACCTCCGTCTCAATGCCTCGAAATCCGGACACGATGCGCGTGTAGTACACACCGTGGTGGCAGCGGAACTCCTCAAGGGCGGTTGCCGTCGGTTGCCAGGTGGGCGACCAGTAGAGACCCGACCTGCGATCACGCAGGTAGAGATATCGCCCCGGGCGGTCCATGGGCAGGCCATTGTAGCGCCAGCGTGTGATGCGGTCATCCCTGGGCGAAGGGCAGAAGCTAAAGCCACCTCCCGTGTGCGATACCAGGCCGGTGTAGCGACCATTGGAGATGTAGTTCACCCAAGGTCTGGGAGTGTCAGGCCGGGTGATGATGAATTCCTTCCGATCCTTTGAGAAGGTCCCGTACTTCACACCACCACTCCTGTTTGAAATTAGCGATGTGCAAACCAGGGCAAGTTCATTCACACCTGGAAAACAAATTCCTCGGCCGAGTCTTAACTTCTGAGTCAGACGACCAGAACCCGTGGCCTTGCATCGGGTGCAATCCGCTGGCACCGCGCTTCGGCCTGAGGAAGTGACACAAGCCGGATGCCCGACGCCACTTTCCGTTGGTCTGACCGGATCAGGATGCGGGGCAATCGCGCTGCGGCCGCGATGGCCACATAAGATAGCCAAATGCGCAGAAAAAGCCAAAGGGAAAATTCCTCCGGAATGAGAAGGCGCGCACAACAAGCAGGGCGGGGGAATTCACGGCTGGAGAGGTCATCAGAAATGATGGCGGGGCACCCTAACCCCTGTTGGATCTATCTCGCTCCCTTCTCCGGACCTCGAGCCTGGCTTCAACGGTCTTGCGAAAGACTGACGACGGCAGCTGGCCTGGCTGCTTCGATGGCTTCTTCTGCTCCTATTTGCTCAGGAGGCACCTTGCGCAAATCGACGATCACCACCGGCGGAGGCGCACCGTTGCGACGATAAGCTGCGATTGCGCGACTGGCCGCGCGCCTGGTAAGGGAAGGGTCTTTGGCGAGACCTCCTGTGTCTTCCTGCATAGCAGTGCCCTTCAGGCCCTGATTGCTTCAACTCCCGCGGGTTCCGGTTGGTCCTCTAAAACCACCGGCAGATACACTGTGAACCGGCTGCCAACGCCCACCCTGCTGTCCACGGTGATCATGCCGCGGTGTTCCCTCACAATCCCCTCAGCCACCGCCAGTCCCATGCCGCTCCCCTTACCGGGTTGTTTGGTGGTGAAAAGGGGCTCAAAAATCTTCCGCTGCAGATACGCCGGGATTCCTACGCCGCTATCCTGCACGCTGAAGTAGGCGTATCTCCCTGGCCGCGCTTCCTGCCACCCTTCTTGCTGCAACTCTACCAGGCCAGTGCGGAAGACGAGCTCGCCGCCCTGCGGCATGGCCTCTGCCCCGTTGATGCCCAGATTCATGAGCACCTGCTCGATCTGGGTCGGGTTGCACAGAATCGATGGAAGCTCTTCGCAAAGGTTCAGGCGCACGCGGATGTTCCCGGCCACGGTGCGCTGAAGAACAAGGGCCGTCCGTTCCACCAGTTGGTTGAGGGAGCAGACCAGCATCTGGCTTGGGGCGGTGCGGGTAAGGGCCAGCAGGCGATTGACAAGATCGATGGCGGTGTTGGCTGTCTCCGCCATAGATTTGAGTTCGGCATAGTGCACATCGTTCTCGTCCATTTCTGCCAGCATGAAGCGTGCACAGCCAAGCATGCCCGCCAGGAAGTTCTTCAAATCATGCGCAATGCCAGTGGCCAAACTCCCCATTGCCTCAAATCTCTGCGCCTGACGCCATCGCTCCTCCAGGGCCCGTAAGGTCGACAAATCCTGCATGCTGACCAGGTAGATGGAACCTTGGCCAGGTCCGGCCGGCACCAGAGACCAGCTGATACGCATCGGGAGCACTCTGCCGTCGGTCGACGACCACTCCCATTCGACCCAGTGCCTGCCAGGTGGCGTTGCCTCCGCCGAATGAAGTGCCTCCACCAGAGGGCAGGAGCAGCCCAGAAGCGCCGCTATGTGTGCGCCTCGCAGGCTTTCAATCGGTACGCCAAACAACTGCGCACACGCGGGATTGACCAGCAGAACCTTGCCTGTCTCATTGACGGCCAACAAGGCCTCAGCGGTAATGTCGGCCCATTGTCGGTAGATGGTCTCGAGAAGAGAAAGAGGGAGGTCAAACTCGGCGTCTGGCAGCTCATTCGCCAGGGTTTGGGACAACTGCGGGTCGGTGTCGGCTACCGGCTCCCTTTCGGCGAAGAGGAATCCCTGTCCATCACTGGCAAAGGAACGATGGGGACGCACCCAAGCGGGAGCGCTTGCATCCTGCGCGGCCTCGGCGCGCGCCAACAGAGGGGGTTGTTGCATGTCCATGTGCTCCATGAGCTCCACCTCCACCCATGTGCATCCGTTGCCCTCGCGGATGCAGCGGCGCATTCTCGCCTGCTCACCCCGCGTCGCACCGGACAACGGTCTGCGAACCACGTGCACCGTTAGCGCTGGAGCAACAAAAAACGCGTTCCCTTGCGGTCGTTATCGAAGGTCGCCCGCTCCACCTCCACACAGCCACACTCTTCGCCAACGCCGGAGGACCGCGCTAACTGCACATGCACACCACACTATGTCGTTTCGCTCACCCCTGCTCCCGGTCGGCACGACAAGTACGCGACCGGCAATCGCTCCTCCTCATACCCCAGGTATGGAACCGCCTCCTCAAGGTGGGTCCATTAGTTGAACCTACCGGTGACAAATATAGCGTCAAAACCCGAAAAGTCAAGCGGAAAGTTCAGATAGAAAGGGCTTGAGGGACTTTCCTGACTGTCTGGCCTGCCAACTGTGCAACTTTGCGACACCGCTGGTCAAGCACAGTGAGGGAGTCTGTGGAAGGCACCCCCTAGTACCGGGTCGATTCCACCTTCAACGGCGGTCTGTGCGGTTGGTTGTTGTAGATGCTGGCAACGGCAACTCTCACTTCTTCCACCTGTTCATCGAGTTCGAATGAGAACCGCTCCACATCGAGATTGGCCAGGCGTTCACGTTTGGCAACGAGCAGACGCCAGGCAGGGTCATCCGTCAGACACACCTGGAGGCGCTCATAAGAGCCGTACCCCAACCCTTTCAATCTGCACAGGAGGTCTGCCAGATGGACGATAGCCACCAGGTCTGGTTCGCGCCTTGCTCGTGATAGCTCGTGGTGGGCGGTAGCCACCTCTGCCAACCCTTCCTCCAATTGCCAGTATTGGACAAGCCATTGACCAAAGTCGGTGTGGTTGATGCCCAGAACTTCGTCCTCTGCTTCGTGGTACGCGAAACCTTCTTTCTCAACAAGGGACACCACCTGCGCGAACTCTTCGGGGAAGTTCTGGCACAAGACCACTTCGCCAATGTCGTGGAGCAATCCGCCCAAGTAGGCGCGGTCTACCTGGCCGAACCCCATGGCCTTGGCCAGTTGCTGGCTCACCAGACCGCATCCGAACGAATGCTCCCAAAACGTCTCGATGCGAAAGCGCGCTACCTTGGAGACAAACGCGTTCACCAACCAGGTGCTCAACACAACATTGCGCACCTCCCGCAATCCCATGTAGAGAATGGCCTCCTTGAGGGATTGCACCTGGTGTCTCAGTCCCCAAAAGGCCGAATTGACCAGCCTGATCATGCGCAAGGTCAGTACCTGGTCGGCCATCAAGATCTCGACCACTTCTTGCAGGTTTGCCTCCGGATTCTCTAACTCCGTGAGGACCTGATTGACTATCGTGGGGATAGTGGGGACATATTCGATCTTGGCCAGGTACTTGCGCAGGGTCTCCTCTCTACTCTCCTCTCTCATTCCACACCCTCGTGCTCATCCGCTGTTCATGAGCTTGCGATAAGCAAATCCTCCGGGGAAGTGTACAAGGCGGAAGCCATTACGCAGCCCGTGCAGTGACTCAAGGTTGCCCAGTACCAGGTAGCCGCCGTCGCGCAGTGCTCGATAAAGGGCTTCGACCATTTTCGCCCGGAGTTGGCGGTCGAGATGAGCGAGCTCGCAGCAAGAGAAGACGATGTCCACCCTGTTCTCCGGGACCGCCGTCGGCAAAAGTGCCATGTCAAACTGGTCAAAGCGCACCATGTCTTTGAGTTGCTCGCTCACCCTCACCTGGCCCTGCTCCGGGACGAGATACTGTGCCAAGAGGTCTTGGGGTATGCCTCTCAGGGCAAAC
>JACIZP010000199.1 GCA_014359355.1 Calditrichota bacterium
ATCGCGCAGCATCACGGGCACTCGGGCGGTGCTGCCTGTGCTCGTCGCCTCTGCCAGGGTCGGCTGTCGATAGGTGAGCACCGTGTTGCCAATGTCTTCCAGGGATTGGAACGCGCCCACGCCCTTGATGACGTATTGCCGCCCCATCTCTACGATCGAACCGCCGGAGACATTGCGGTTGTAAAGGTTCAGACGGCTTGTCACTGCATCGGGGGTGAGGCCGTAAGCCTCCAGGAGGTAGGGGTCGGTCTCCAACACCACCTCCTTCTCCTCCTGCCCAGAGATTTCCACCTCGGCCACCCCCTCCAAACGGATGAGCTCGTTGCGGATATAGTTCTCCGCCACCTTGCGCAGCTCGTCCATGTCCTCCACCTGGGGGTGCGACAGGGCAATGAGCATGATGGGCGCGGCATTCGGATCGTGCTGCGTGATGGTGAGCTGGTCGATGGCGGCATTCTGACCGAAACTGGTGAGGCTCTTCTGCAGGTCGAGAAACGCCTCGTCCATGTCCGTGCCCCAGGCATATTCCACCGTAATCTGGGCCGAGCCCACACGACACACGGAGGACACCTCGACCACATGGCGCTGGCGAATGGCCAGCGATTCGATGCCGTCCACGAACTGCTTCTCGATCTCCTCTGGCGGGCGTTCTCCTGCCTTCAGCTCTACATAGATGCGCGGATTGTTCAGGTCAGGAAAGAGATCGACCCCCAACTTGCCAAAGGAGATGTACCCCAACAAGAGAATGGCCAGGACCAGCATCAAGACCGTGATGGGGTAGTCGACGGAGAATTGCGTCAGCTTTCTCATTGCTCTGCTTTCTCGTTGCGGCCAGAGCCCTTAGCGGACAATCTTGACTCGGGAGCGGTTTTGCAAAGTCTCGAAGCCTTTGACCACCAGCCGCTCGTTCACGCGCAGTCCCTGCACGACCTCCACCTCGTTGGGGTTTTCCAGGCCCGTGGCAATCACCCGCTCCTGGGCGGCGCCGCGTTCTACTACGAAGACGGTCTTGCCCTGGCGCTTGGCGAGAATCACGTCCTTGGGCACGACAATGGCCGAGTCGTTGCGCGCCACCACGATTTCCGCCTTCACAAACATCCCCGGGCGCAGGAGCCACTGCGGATTGTCGATGAGCAGCGCCGCCTTGAAGGTGCGCGTGCTGGCATCGATGGCCGGCGACACCTGCGAGACCTTCCCGTACAGGGTATCCTTGGGCATGGTGTAGTTCATCACCCGCACCGGCTGGTTAACCTGAACGCGGCCCAAGTCCACGCCTGGCAGGTTCGCTTCCATGTAGAGCTGGCTGTAGTTCATAATCCTGACCATCGGCTGGTTGGCAGCCACCCGCACGCCAGGCGTGTAGTAAGGCAGTTCGACAATAACCCCATCAAAGGGGGCCACTACCTTGAGTTTTGCCAGTTGCAGCAGGGCGTTCTCGTAGGCGTATTTTGCCTCAACGTAGGCGCGCTCCGCGTTCTTCAGCTCGCGCAAGGTCACGCCACCCTTCTCGTACAGCGACTGCTGCTTCTCATATTCCCGCTTGGAGATGTCCAAGTTCAGTTCCTGCGACTCGATCTTGATGCTTGTCTCCAGCTCCGGGTTGTCCAGATGGATAATCTCCTGCCCTTTGCTGACCCGATCGCCCAGGGCAAAGGGCCTCCCGGTCTGCGGGTTGGTCAGCAGGCGGTAGTAGCCGGCGGTCTCGGAGTTCAGCAGCGCCTCTTTGATGGCGCTTACCGTGCCGGTAGTGACGATGAACTCCTCAATCGGCCGCAAAGTAATCTCTTCCACCGACACCGGCACGGCAATGTCCGTCTCGCCGCCGGTATCTCGCCCGCCACATCCCACCAGTAGCAGCAGGCCCAACATCAGCAACAATCTTGTCTTCACCTCTTGCTCCTTCATCCACTCCGACCTTCGGGTAGCCACCTGTTACGAGCGCAACCTGAGCAGCTCCTGGGGCACCACCGATTCGTTCCGCTCAAAGTCCCATAGGGACTGGATTTTCATGTTCAACAACTCGATCTTGTAGCTGATCAGGGCATCCACCAGCGAGAGTTTCTTTTGCGACAGCTGATTCTGGTAGAGCTGCAGGTCCATGCTGGTCAGGTCGCCGTTCTTGTACCGCTCCAGGTTGATGTCGTAGGTGAGCTGTGCGTTGCGCACATTCTGGCGCGCGATCTCGATCTGGCTTTCCAGGTTCTGCAGGTTGCGGTAGACCTGCCGGATAGCGATGATGATGTTGTTCCGTTCTTCCTCCAAAGAGAGCTCACGCGTCTTCACCACCGCTTCGGCAGATTTGATGCGCGACTTCTTCTCCCCCCAGTCCCACAAGGGGATTTCCAGGGAAAGGGAGAAGCGCTGGTTCTTGGTCGGCACCTCATAGACGTTGGCCAGCCGCTCGTCGGTGCCGATCACGCCGTAGGAAACGGTGACATCGCCACGGAACTCATTGGTAGCCGAGGCCTGGATGAGATCGAACTGCGAGGTCTCGATGTCGATGCGCGCCTGGCGCAGCTCCATGCGCCACTGCAGGCCGTGATCCAGGGCCTTCTGCAGGTCCACCTGCACCGGCTGATGGGTAATGTCCGCCTGCACGGCGATCTCCTCAAACAGCGACATGCCGATCAACTGCTTGAAATTGTCCAGCGAGTTCTCCAGCGCCACCTGCTTGTTCTGCACGTTCGACTTGCTCGTCGACAGGTTCAGTTCGGCCTGGTAGAGCTCCTCGAGGGCAGAAAGCCCGGCGTCGACCTTGTTCTTGATGATCTGGTAGCTCTGTTCCTGATTGGCCAGCTCCTCGCGGGCGATCTCCAAGCTCATCTTGTTCCTGTAGACATCAAAGAAGGCCTGCGCCACGCTCCGCTCCAAGGCCAGCTTGCGAATGGCGTAACTGAGTGCCGCATCCTCCAGGTCGAGCTCCAACCGGCGCAGGGCGATCTCCGTGCGATTGTAGGTGAAAATGGGCTGCTGCAGGCTGAGGTAGAGGTTGTTGCTGAACGTCTTGCTGCGCGTGTGCTGGAACTCGCTGTAGGCATCCTGCCAGGCGAAGCGATTGATCAGCGCCAGCGTCCCGTCAGTCCACTTTATGGGCTGCGAGATGGTGAACGTGCCCGAGGAGGTCTTGGTCTCGTTGGTGTTCCAGCGGGAAAAGAACGAGTTGAACACGCGCTCGTTGCGGTAGTCTGCCGGCGTGATCGACAGACTGAACTGCGATTTGAGTGCCGCCTTCTGCGCATTGAGCGATTCGCTGCTGCGCTGCAGGTTCAACTGCGAGCGCTGGATGTCCGGGCTCTTCTGCATGGCGATTTCCAGCGCCTCCTGCAGCGTCAACACCCGCTGGGCGAGGGCTGCCTGGCTAAGAGCACCCAACACCAGCACTGCAGCAAGGCACCACATCCCCCGAGACGAATAACGCGAGCTCTTCACCTGCATCTTTCTCTCCACCGCATGAGACCGACTCGTACCTGCGCTCCCACGTGTCATTCCTTGACCCACTTGACGGCGTCGGCAAAGATGACGCGCGCGTCGCTCTTGTTGGTCAACTCCACCTTGGCGCTGTCGCCTGAGAGGTAGTAGCGGCCAAGGAAGTTCCACCCTTCCTCCGCCTCGCCCCGGTCGAAGACCACTTCATCCACACCGTCGTCATGGTGGATGCGGAAGTGGTACTGTCCGCGATCGCGGGGGCGTTCGCCTGGCCGGCCACCGCCCCCAGGGCCAGCTCGGAACCGCATAAAGCCCGGCATGGCACCGCCGCTGTAGTAGTAGACACCGTAGTAGCCTGGGGCAGGCAAATGGGTCGTCCAGGCCACCACTTTGTCACCGCCGCCCGGCTTGGTAAAGTAAGCCGAGCGCACATACTGGCCGTAGAAGTCGGCCTGCACGGTTGCCTTCCACTCCGAGGGGAGGCGCCAGAACTGCATGGCCACGTAGCGTTCCTGGTTGTTGGCAGAGCCTGCGCCGAGCAGACGCCGCAGCGGGCTCCCGGCGGCACTTCCCGTGACACGACACCCCGGATCCTCATTGTCCACCACCAGCTCGCCGGGATTGGCCAGGGCGACCGGTTCACTGACGATGCGCTCCCCTTCGAACGGCACCGCCTTCTTGTTCTCCTGAAACTCATCAAACGGCCTGCTGATGACCGAGGGCAGGTTGCGCGACGTCAAGGTGTTGATGGTCACCATGCGCGGCTGGTCGTCCAGCACAATGCCGACCTCTTTGGTCTGATTGCCCCCCAGCACGATGGTGCGCTGCACCTCGTTCGCTTGTCCGAAGCCCGGCGGCCCAAAGCCGAATCCCGGGCCCCCTCCGGCGACACGGAACGTGAGCACCAGCAGCCCTTGAGCCGGCTCGAGATTGGAGACCTTGAACCGCACCTGATAGCGTGTCCGCTCGCCGTCCAGCACCTTGTACCCTTCGATGTTGCTCAGCAGGAAGCCTGGGAGCTGCCGGCTGGTGGACCACTCCGCCAGCAGGCTCGTCAGGTCCACGCCAAAGCGGTCGCGCAGCTCGGCCACCAATTCCTGGGCATCGACTGCCTTGAACCGCTTGGCCGCAAGCCATTGGCGCAGGAACTCATTGAACCGCTCCGTGCCAATGTGGTGTTGCAGATAGGTAAAGAGAAAGGTCCCTTTCAGCTTGATGGCATCGGCGACAAGATCCTGGTAACGCGCGTCGGCAAGGAGCTCCTCGAGGCTCTTCTCCTGCAGGGCCTGGTTGACCTTCTCTTCCTGCGTCAAACCGGAGAAGAAGCGGAACGGCGGCGCGAAGCCGGTCTCTGCCCGCGCGCGCAAAAACGATTCCATGGCCAAATTGAGGAACGGCCACTGCGATGAGCGCACCGCGGTGGCAAAGGCATAGTAGTTGGGGAAGACGTTGTAGCCCGCAGTATTGAAGGGGTCGCCGCCCCTGCCGATGCGAATCATGGACATGCCGGAGACCAGCGTGGTGCCCACAAACTGGCGGAACAGGCGCGTCTGCGTCTCCTTGGGGGTGCTGATCTGGTTGGTGCGCTGCGCCCGCCAGCGCTCGCGCCGCATGGCCTCGCGAAAATCCGCTGCCGGCAGGAACACACCCTTTTCCGGCAAGAAGACCATTTGCGGCTGCACGGTCTCCTGCGCTCCTCCCCAAGCGCGGGGGTAAGCATAGAACTGCACCGGCGCTTCCACCAGGAAGAGGCGACGGTAGGGGTACTTCATGTCCACCCGCACCTCATAGTCCTGCTTGATCTCTCGAATCAGGGCGGCCAACGTGTCGCTTACCTCGGTGAAGTAGGAACGGAAGTAGTCGTGACGAGGCCACGTGTAGAGCGCATAGTGGACCGAGTCGACCGTAATGCTCCGCTGCTCGTACGGCCCGATGACCAGCGACATGCTGGGCAGCGGCACCTCCGGCCGGAACACGAATGTGCCCGGCGCTACGCTGGTCACTTCCCCCTGCGAGACAGCCTGCAGGCCTGGAGAGGTGCTGACCTGCAGCGTAAATCGGGCAAAGTCGGGCGCGACCACCGCCGGCTGCTGGGGGGTGTAGGTGACCCCCGGTCGCGGATACCAGAGCGCTTCCGGTGTGAGCAGCACAAACTGCTTGGTCACCAGCGCGTGCCGCTTGTCGATGTTGAAGAGTGCCACGCGGTACAGCGCTTCCCGCTTGGCATTGTCCACATCCAGGTAGCAGGCCACTTCGTCGATGGTCCCGCTGTAGGCGACGCGCAGCGAGTCCACCCCTCCCGGCTGCAGGGCTTCGGGCAGTGTCAGTTCCAGCAAGTGGCGCCGGCGGTTGACAGCCACCGGTCGTCCGCCTTGTTCCACCCCCTCAACCTGCAAACCAGGGTTCAACGCCAACACCAGGCGGGAGAGCGGCTGCGAGGTCTCGTTGCGCAATGCCATCGTGGCTTCGCCCTGCAGCCGGTCACCCCTGTGGTCCACCGCCAGGCGCATGCTCACCAAGCTCGGGCGCGGCAGACTGGCCAGCGAGGTATTCAACTCCACCATCTCTTTGCGCTGCGCCCGAGCAGCGAAAAAGGCGCGGACATGCACCACGCCCAATGCCACGCCCGCGACGAAGAACAGCACAGCCAAAACTGCCGCCAGGCGCATCATCGCCATCGATTGCGGGAGGCGCCGCAGAAGGAGTACCGTGGCAGCGATGAAGGAGATGCCCAGACAGAAATAGATGCCGCGGTGGATCAGCACCTTGCCAATGTTCCCAAACCCGACAAAGTCCGAATACATGAGCGGCACATTGAAGCTCATGTAGTCGAAAAGCTGATGAGCCTTGCCCCCCAGCACAAAGAGCGTCAAGCCGATGTAGCCAAGCAGTACGACAAAGGTCACCGCCTGGTTGCGGATGAGGGACATAAGCAGGAATGCCAGACCGAACACATAGAAAAGGGTCGGCAGGCTGATGAGCAGCGTGTACAGAAGGTACGGTTTCAGGCCGAAGGGCAGGTCGCTAAAGGCCGCGTGGAACACCCCCGCCACCAAAAGGACCATCACGTTCAGGCCCAAAAAGACCAAGAATATGCCCAAGGTCTTGCCGAACACATAGTCGCCGTTGGTCATCGAGCGCATGTAGACCACTTCGGTGGTGTCCAGCTTCTTGTCGCGCTTCAAAAAGTCGGAGGCCAGGAAGACGGCGATCACCGCCTGCACCACATTGAGCAGCGAGAGGTTCATGTAGGGCACCGATGCAGGGAGACCGCGGAAGATCCACGGCGAATTGCCCACATTGGTCAGCAAGAGCAGGTTCAGGACAAAGAGGCCGATCACCGCCAGCCCGGCGAAGATGCGGAAAAACCAGCTCCGCAGCAACGTCTTTATCTCAAACCGGGCCACTGTCCAGATATTGTGTATGGATAACATCCTCTTCACCTCGCTATGCAATGGATGACGACGTCATTCCTACTTCTCGGCTAACTCCTTTTCGTCCAGCGATGCTCCCAACTTGAACTCCATGAAGTAGACGTAAGCGTGCTCCAAGTTTGGGTCGATGGGCTTGCCGGGATAGGTGTCCAGGCTCTCGGCCACCACTTCCACCTCCCAACCCGATTCAGCGGGGATGGTCGCAATGACCGGATAGCGTTCTTTGATCGCCTCCAACTCCGAGTCCGCCGCCTTGATGCGCCAGACGTGGTCCTTGGCCTGCTCAATCAGGGCGTCCGGAGCCCCTTCGAAGACCACGTGCCCGTCATTGAGCAGCGCCATTTTGCGGCAGGTACTGGAGATGTCGCCGACGATGTGCGTGGATAGGATAATGATGATATCGCGCCGCGTCATGTCCGAAAGGAGGTTGCGGAAGCGAATGCGCTCTTCGGGATCCAACCCGGTGGTGGGCTCGTCGACGATGACCACCTTGGGGTCGCCGATGAGCGCCTGGGCAATGCCCAAGCGTCGCTTCATGCCGCCGGAGAGCTTGTTCGCCTGCCGATCACGAACCTCGTACAGTCCAACCTGCTCCAACATGTTGGCCACAGCCTTTTTCCGCGCGCGGCTGTCTTTTAGGCCGGAGAGGGCGGCGATGTAGTCTAAGAACTCCCAGGTGGTGAGGCGCGAGAAGAGCCGAAAATCCTGGGGCAGGTAGCCGAGCATGGTGCGGATGGCGCGGCGGTCTTTTTGCAGGTCCAGGCCGTTGAACTTGACTACCCCTGCGCTGGGCTTCATGAGGGTGGCCAGAATGCGCATGAGCGTGGTCTTGCCGGCGCCGTTGGGGCCGAGCAGGCCAAACATGCCACTTTCGATGCGCAGGTTAATGTCCTCGATCGCCTTTTTTCCACCTTCGTAGACTTTGGTCAGGCCTTCAATTGTGATGACCATACATTCCCTCTGATAGAACGGCTCCGCTCAGCAAAACTGGACAGCACTCATGCTCTTTACGGAATTCGGACGCAAGAGTTCCCGCCGCCGTGTGTAAGCCGGCGGCAGCTGTTCACGGCCTTTGAACACGCAAGAAGGCGAAAACTTGCAGGGCTGGTGTCGCCTGGGCGGCGGGGAAGAAGTTTCCAACCTGGCAGACTCCGGGCTAACGCCGGCAAAGCTGAGACATCCCCACCATTTGAGGTCAAAGCGTGAACAATGGGAATCAGGCTGCGCGAATGAGTCGCGCCCCTTCCCTTGAGACTTCCCCACGCAGCAGAATCGAAGATGCCTCGCTGGTCATGAGCGCATGCGTGAGCCGCACGACCGGCCGGCGAAGGGGGCCAGGGCTGCCGGCAAAAAATGCGCTTCCTCGACCAGTTAGCGGGTCAATTACAGGTATAGCCTGAGTGTAAATGGGACCGATTTGGGCGAGAACATAACTTGCGACAGCGGCAAATCGCGGTCTCAACGGCAGGCCGGCCGGCCAGGATGGGCCTGCCGATGTTCCTGGCGACCACACGCAGCTCCGCCTACCGGCCTGCAGGCTGCTGTCACACCCCGGGTCACCCACATCGGCATGTCGTACCCTCAGCACGCGCCACAGCTATTTTGCCTGCGGCTCCTCAGCGCCCAGGTGGGAGCTATTGGTCTGGCCTCGTGTTCACTTGACTTGCTTGATCGCTTGGCACTCCGCCAGCCGGGCTAACAACCGCTCCACCAGCACCTTGCCCGCTTCCGGGTCCATGACGCCAATGGCGCCCCCCAGCAGACCGCGCAAGGCAAAGACCATCGTCCAGCGGTCGTCGCCCATGCAGGTGACCTGCACGTCGCGCACCTGCGCGGTCAGCACTTTCTGCCCCTGCGAGCGGGCAAAGTGCACCAGGCGCTGCACCGCCTGCCCGGCCGAGTCGGTCGGCATCAAGAAGAGCTGACACCCCACTGCCCCGTGCTGGTAGTCAACGCGGTAGGCATCGCGCAAAAACGCCTGCCCCAGAAAGTGGCGCGGAATGTAGCGCTCGCTGTGGGGCACGCGCTGCTCCTCCGGAAAGCAACTGAACAGCGCCGGCTGGGAGAACTCCCCTGGGATGCGTTGCGCAATGCGCTGGGCCGCCCTGGTGAGCACCTGCGGCACGTCTTCCGCCACGTCAAACGAAGTGAGCTTGACGTAGAAAGGCCCCTTCCAGAAGTTGAGGGTGTTCTCGCTCAAACGCCCCTGCACGCCCACCGCCACGATGCTGTCCTCTGGGGAGCGCTCCGCCGCATAGATGCCGAAACCGCCCAGCGGCGTGGCCATGCGGTAGACCTCCACGGTTAGCGAGCGAGCGCTATCGGCAGTCATGTACTCGGCCGCCACCACCGCCTGGAAGCCGTACTCCAAGTACAGGTCAGCGGCCCCGTCGATGTACTCCCACAAGTTGTCGGGCCCAAAGAATTGCAGCGGCTGGCTGCGCTCCCAGCCGGGCAGGTCGTCGGCAGTGGGCAACAACCCAACCAGGACTTCGCGCTGCGCACTTCCTTGCGCCATGCAGCCTCCGGCGAGCACAAGGACAGCCAGTGCTGCAAACAGCCCCCGCGATAAATGGCGCACACCTCTCATCGTGCACACCTCACACTTCCTGCATTGAGAATTCGGACCCACCTGCGAAGGCGAGCAGGCCCTGAATCCGTTCACCGATCGGGATGCCGTGCCGGCAGGAGGCGACGCACCGCTCGCAGTCCCGACAAGGCGCGAGTCCCCGCTGGTCGGCAAACTCCCTTAGGGCCTGGTGCGCCTGCCGGCTATTGCCATAGGCAAAGGCGTACATGGAGGCGCGCATGGCTGTGGGAATCTCCACTTGCTGCGGACACGATGCCACGCACGAGCAACAGCCCTGGCAGTAGAACGACCCTGGGCTTGCGGCCGAAAGCTGCAGGTCCTTCTCTTCCTCCTCACTCAGTTTGAGGTTGGCCATCACGCCCCAATCAAGCTCGAGTTGCTCGAACGTCGTGACCCCGGGGATAGTGGTGCACACGTTTTCGTCGTTGAGCACCCACTTGAGGGCCGCCGCATGGTTCACGCTCTGCCGTTGGTTCATGCGGGCGCCCGCCTGCGTCTTCATGGCCACTATACCGACGCCCTTCTCCGCCGCGTACTTGATGGCTGCGCGCACCTCAGCGCGATGACCCTGGAGGTAGTTGTAGGCGGTGAGCACCACGTCCCACACGCCGCTATCCGCTGCCGCGCGAATCACCTCCGGCTCGTTGGCGTGCGTGGAAATCCCCACAAAGCGCGCCAGGCCTTTCTTCTTGGCGCCCTCGAAGATCTTGAGGAGAGGCTCATAGCTGACCATGCCCGCCGTCTGGCAGCTGTGCAAGTAGAGGATGTCCACGTAGTCGCTCTGCAGCCTCTTCAGGCTGATGCCCAGCATGCGGTCAAAATTCTCCTGCGTGGCGCCCGGAGAGGGGCCGCGATCGGCAGTGAGAAAGTTCCCCTCGCGGTCACGGGCAAACCAGAGCTTGGTGCCGATGACCACGCTTTCACGGCACTTGCGCTCGGCCACAACGGTGCCAATAACCTCCTCGCTCTTGCCGCCCATGTAGCCGTGGGCCGTGTCCAAGTGGCGCACGCCCAGGTCCAGCGCCTTGCGCAGCAGGTCTGGGCTGTCGGAGTTCATCACCCCAAAGCTGACGATGGGCAGACGAATACCGGTCTTGCCCAGCGGGCGGTAGATCACCTTCGTTGCGGAGGGCTGCTGCATGCCTAACGAGCGCATGAATGGCCACGCCGTCCCCAGCGCCAGTCCGCCCAACGCTGCGTTGGCCATAAATTCCCGCCTGGTTAGGTTTCGTCTCATCTTCTCCTCCAATGCAGTTGCCGCGTATTTCCTTTCTCAGAAGCCACCTTGCAGACCAACGAAAAAGGTGCGCATGGGCATAAGGTTGCTTTCCATGGGCGCATAGTTGTACTGCAGCAGGTTGTTCACCCCTGCGCGCAATACGACTTTGCCCAGCTCCACACCAAAACGGAGGTCCACGAACTTCATCGGCACCCGCTCGTTGATGGGGTAGACCTTGACTTTGTCGATCTTGCTCGCGTAGCGGTAGTCGATTTCGCCTTGCAGCCGGCCCACGCGCAGATCGGCTCTCACCGTGCTGAGCACTTTGGGCCGGTAGGTGAGCGACTCATTCCACTTGACGTCGCGCGGGTCCATGGCGGTGGTGCTGAGGTGCAGTCCAGCGGTCCATCTGCGGTGCAGGAGGCGAAACGGCACGCTGGCGTTGGTGGTGGCCTCCACCCCGCAGACCCTGGCACGCGTCACGTTGCGAAACTGGATCTGCCCGCGAATCAGATCCAAGTGCGCCTCGATCATGTCCCAGTACTCGTTGTCAAAAAACGAGACGTCCACATTCCAGTCGCGCGTGAGGTATTGGCGGAAGCCGAGGTCATAGGCCCACGAGCGCTCGGCGCGGATACCGGGATTGGCCTTGATCTTGAAGTTCATCACCGTTAGCTCGAGGTAGCGCTCCACGATAGTTGCCGCGCGGAAGCCGCTCCCTACCGAAGCGCGCAGGCTGGTGTTCGCCCAGGGCTGCCAGTTCACGCCAAGGCGAGGGCTGAACAGGTCCTCCTTCAGCCCGCCGATGATCTGGTAGCGATCGTAGCGCAGGCCACCGGTTAGACGGAGGTTGTCGCGCACCCGCCACTCATCCTGCACATAGGGGCCCACGAAAAAGCCCCGATGGCTGCCAAAGTACTTAGTGCTGCCCGCGTCGTGCTGGTACTGCACGCCGCCGGTAATAGTGTGGCGGTCGTGCGGCAGCCAATCTGCCTGGAGCTCGAATCCCTGTCCCCACGCCGGATTGAAATTGGCCTCCGGGCCGAACTGATTGCCCATGAGCGTGCGCACCAACGAGCCTCGCACATGCACCGCCACCCGCGCGGAAAAGGGGACCACCACTTTGGCGTAACAGGCCAGCTGGTTGGTTGCCGCCCGATTGCCCAGGTTCGCCTCGTCCACCTCGTAGGGGTCGTTCTGCCCTTTCCACTGGACGAAAAAACCACGCTTGATGTAGCTGTAGGCCGCGTAGAGTGTCCACCGTACGTTGTTGCGAAAGCGATAGTCGGCGCGACCGGTGAGGTTGTATTTTTGAAAGTCGCCCAGTTGCGTGTAGCCGGTGGACATGAAGCGCCCTGCCGAAAGCCTGAGGCCCAGCGGCCCAAAGCTCCGGCTGTAGCTCACGTCTTCGCGCGTGTAGTGCAGCCGGTCGGGGTCGGTCCAGCGCCACTCATCGTAGTAGGGCCGATCGTATTTGCCTGCGGTCCACGAAAAGAGTAGTTGCCCAGCGGGCGAGGGCGACTTGGTGATGACGTTGACCACCCCACCTAAGGCCGAGGCGCCCCAAAGCGTGGAGCCGGCCCCCTTCAGGACTTCGATCTGCTCGATGTCCAAGGGCGGCAACATGTCCCAGTTGAACTGCCCGGTATCGCTGGCGTAGACCGGAACCCCGTCCAGCAGGAGCAGGACCTTGTTGCCTGCGCCAAAGGTGTAGCCGGTGGAGCCGCGGATGTTGATTTGCTCGCCGATAAAATTGACCCCGGGCGCCGTCTCCAATGCCTCGATGAGATTGGTGGCGCTGCGCCGCTGGATGTCGCGCGCGCTCACCACGGAAATGGACACCGCGGCCTGATCGAGCTGCTGCTGCGCCTTGCCAGCCACCACGACTATGGGGTCGAACTCAATGGTGGCAGGCTGCAGGGAAAAGGTGAGGCGCGTCTCCTGCCCGTCGACCACCTTCACCCCTTCGCGGGTCACCGCTCGGTAGCCGATCATCGAGGCGCGCACGGCATAAGTGCCAGGTGGCAAGTGAGCCACAACAAAGTGCCCCTCGCGGTCGGCGCTGGCCCCCCTGGTAGTGCCCAACACCTGCACATTGGCGCCAGGTAGCGGCTTGCCGCTCTCGCTGTCCATCACCGTGCCAGCCATGCTCCCCACCCCGGCATGGCCAACACGCACGGCGGCCAAGGCTACACCACACACGAGAAGCAAGCTGTAGAGCGCGCGCATCTCTCTCCCTCTCCCGAACCTACGGCTTGGCCTTGGCCCAGTCAACAAAGATATCCACCCCCTTCTTCGTCTCACCGGCCTTGATGCTCAGCTTTCCCGGCTCACCTGGGGCGCTCGGGTCTTCGTAGATGCCGAGCACGCGATAGTCGGTCAGGCTGGCCCGCTCCGGCAGCCAGAAGACAGCCACGTACTCCACCGTCCCATGCCGCACCGGGAGCACGTAATGGTAGGCGTTCTTCTGGGCATCGAACTTCTCGGATTCTGGGCCTACGGAAAAGTCGATGGACTTGAGCAGAGTCAGGTACTCGACATTCACCTCAGGCTTGCGCACATAGGCGGCAACCGCCGTGGCCAGCGTGTTGCCAGGGAAGGGCCCGTTGAAATAGAGAGTCCCCTCGATGCTCGCGTCGCGGTCCACCCGACTCCAGTTGGCACGCAGGTCGATTTCAAAGACCGGCTCCTCCTTGGTGATGTCGAATCCCAAGGGCAGCAGGTTGTTGGTGGCATCCAGGGGCAGGGCAAGGACATCAGCGAGATTTGACTTGGTCTCGGTGTTGTACCACCACAGGCTGATGGCCTCGTAATGGCCGTAAGGGAGACCCATCTCCGCCATCACCGTGTCGCGCACGGCATCCCATTTGAAGGGGAGGCTATTGGGGCTGTGGTAGAGCTCATTGATGGCGCGCGGCGGAAACTTGGGGGCCACAACCAAGTAGATGCCCTGCGTGTTCTTGGGCGGGGGTCCACCGTAGAACAGCACCCTTGCCCGCACCATGCCCGGCAACGGGGCGATGCCGTGCTCAACCTCACAGGAGAGCGCAGCCAGCAGGGCAGCCACGCCGATGACGGCGCTGGCGAGCACAACGCCCCTGACTGCACCACGGGGGATAGTCATGCCTCACCCCACCTGGCAGGTCAGCGAACGAGTAGCACTTTAGTACTGCTGGACCGCCCGGCACCGCGCAACCAGCACGTGTAGACACCCGGGGGCAGCAGGTTCCCTTCGGAGTCGCGGCCGTCCCAGTACACCTCGTGCTTCCCTGGGGCGAACTCGCCGGCAGTAACGGTGCGCACGAGACGACCTTTCACGTCCACTACCGTCAAGGTCAGGTGCTCATATCCGGCCGCCTCAAAGCGCAGTCTGGCGCCCAGCGCGGCAGGATTCGGAAAGGCGGGCAAGAGCCGAAACTGCGCAGGTGTCTGAGGGGTTTCAGTGGCCACACCGCTGGGATACGACACTGCCCGCGCCGCAACCTTGACCGGGTGCTGGATAATAAAGGCCAACTTCTCCGCCTCGCTGCGGGGCAAATTGGCCGGCAAGAAGTAGGCGACAAAGCCCAACTCCAAGTTCACGCTATCCTGGCCGCTCCCCCGGAAGACAATGCCATAGTCGCCGTAGGAGACGCCGTCACCGGTGTCGCCGCCAGCGGTGCCGTCGGCCACGCCTCCCTGCTGGCTATCGTGGTAGTAGAGGGCAATGCTCTGCCAGGTGGTGTCGCGAAAAGTGCCCATGGTGAACATGCTGCCCTGCGGGCCGGTGACCAGGCCCCACTCCCGAATGGGGAGTTGGATCTGGCTATTCACCACATCTGGCACCCCGTCGATCGGCACACCGGCGTTGAAGCGGTTGTGGAAGCGCATGCCGACGGCGTTGGCGTTGAAATCCCACGACTGTCGGAGGAGATCCATTTCGATGTAGATGTCATTCTCGGTGTGAAACGCGGCCTTTAGCTTCTCCGGATCCAAATTGGCGCCACCCACCACCGCAGCCGAAAACGGGTAGAAGTACCCCTTGACGTAGAATGCCACCTCGTGGAGCAGTATCACGCCAAACTTGATCGTCTGCCGAGCGGTGCGCACCAGTCGCACCACCGGTCGCGCAGTGTAGCCAAAGTAGTAGCGACCCGCCTCGTGGGCCTGGTAGAGGTGCAGGTTGTCACGCTCGTTGGCAGCTGGGGCTCCGCCGAGACCGACTGTAAACGTCATCAACCCAAAAAAGTCCATGTAGCCGACGAAGCGGATCTTTTGCGTATCGAAAAAGTCCACGCCGCTGCCGTACGGAGGCTTGATAGCCACATCCTCCACCATGCCGTTGGTCGAGCTGAGGCGCAGACGGTACATGCTCGTCTCCACCTGTTGCTGGGCCGGGTCGAAGGCGAAGCCGTAGGGGCTGGGCACCTGCACGTTCAGGGTGGATGACTGGTAAAGGTAGGCGTAGCAACGCCAGGAGGGGTTCAGTGGGTCGGCGACCTCAATCTCCCAGCGCCGATGCTGGCGCGCGTCCGGGTCGTCCAGCCAGGCATCATCCGGGGCACGGTCGCCCATGTCCCCCACCAGAAAGACGAGCTCGTCGTCGGCGTCAAAGGCCGGGTTCGCATCGGCGGCAATCACGTTGGCGCTGCCCACCTGCACGTAGAAATCGCGGCGGGCCTCTGCCACCTCGGGCTTGCACGGGTCCGCGGTGTTGTAGACTTCATCGATCTGGAAAGGCATCGGCCGCCAGACGCCGGTCCAGGCATCATAGGCGTACAGGTAGAGCTGCTCGATGGGCAGGTCCTCCCAGATCGGCATTTCGCGATGCTTGATCACCACCGGCTCGTACCGCCGCTCCTGATAGAGCTGTTGCCCGCTGAGTTGCGCAACCAGCAGGCCGCATAGCAGCACTCCCACGGCACCCCATACTCTCCACGTGCTCATAGGCACCTCACTGCCAATCGCTGCGCCCCCGTGAGCTTAGCGCAACAGCAACATCTTGCGCACCAGGTCTCCACCTTCCGTACGGAGCATCGCCAGGTACACGCCGGAGGGGACCTCTGCGCCAGCCTCGTCGCGGCCGTCCCACTCCACCGCCTGGGTGGACCCGCCCGCACCGCTCAGCCTGAAGCGGCGCACCAGCCTGCCCGTGCCATCGAGGATCTGGAGCTCAGCAGAGGCGCGTGCCGGCAGCTCCACTTGCAGCCTGGTCCGCGGATTGAACGGATTCGGGTAGTTCTGGTGAAGCGCCCAACCCGACGGGACACGGTCCGCTTGCCCAGCGGCTACGCCTGACATGTAGCTCTCCGCCTGCACGTTCACCGTCATGCCGGTCTCGACCCACTCCTTGAGCGCCGCCGCTACCGTCGGCGACTGATATGCCGGCAAGAAGTAGCAGGCAAATTCGAAGCTGAGCAGCACCGGGAAGGTCTCGCCGATGAAGACGTAGCCAAAATCGCCGTAGGAGGCGCCATCGCCAGTATCGCCACCGGAGAGATACTCATGCGTGCCGTCTGCGGAGCCGCCTGCGGCATTGTCCCAGTAGTAGAGCCCCTGTTGAGAGCCGAGGCGAGGCACCTTGGTGACGGTCACGATCGTGCCTTGCTCGCCGGTGACCATGGCCCAATTCAGTCCAGGCGCTTCCACGGTGGTCACGGCAGTATCGGGCACACCATCCACAACCAGGCCTTCGGAATTGTAGGCGTTGTAGAAGCGCATCCCCGAGGCCTGCGGCGTCAGGTCCAGTGACTGGCGCACCAGATCCAGCGTGATGACCACGTCTTCCGGCAGGTTCACGCTGTCGATTGCGCCGCCAAAGCTGACGCTGTACGGATAAAAGTACGTGGTGAGCGGAAAGCCGACAGGAAGCTGCCACCCCAAGACCACAAGTCCCACCCACTCCCGAACGATCACGCGCACCGGCCCGACAACCACCTTGGTGGAATCCGTGGCCCTGCGGAAAAAGTCGCGCTCATTGCCAGGAGGGTTGCCGCCTTTCCCCAAGTAGAACGAAAGGGCCTGGTACCTGAAGTAACCCACGATGCGCAGCTTCTGCGTATCCACCAGGTGCACGCCGGAGCCGCCACCTTCCGGTTTAATCCGTACATCGCCGATCAAGCCGGAGGGAGCAAAACCGACCGCATAGCTGCTCGTCTCCACCCACTCAGAATCTGGCGCAGCCCACTTCCACGAGTCGACATAAGGAGTCGGCGCGGGCCCGGTGATGGTCGAGCTCACGTAGAGGTAGGCCCAGGCTCTTTGCGCGGGATCCGCCCCGTCGGCCACCTCTATCGCAAAGCGAGGATGGCTTCTGGACTCCACGTCATCGATCCACGCCTCGGGTGGTGCCTCGTCACCCAAGTCGCGGACCATAAACACCAGTTGGTCGAAGCCGTCGAAAAGAAGGTTATGGGGAAAAGTGAAAAAATCCGTGGAGTCTTTCTCGTCGATCTGGAAAGGAATCCGTTCCCACACGCCTCCTTGGCTGCGATAGGCGAACAGGTACAGGTGTTCAACTGGGGTCCCATGGAGTTCCGGAAAAGAGTTCGCGTCGACGACCACCGGCTGCCATGGGCGGTCCAGTGTCTTGGCCCTCTGCGCAAATACGGGCAGGGCCGCCGCCACGAAAAGGGCACATGCCCCCACCACGACAAATTTTGGCCGTCTCATCTCTTGACCTCCGACTTTTCAGCGGCCGCCAGCCGCGGGCGTTCGCATCACACCCAGCGGCTCCGCGCACGAGGCCGAGCGATCTGCTGGGCCCTCGCCCCCTGCCGCAGCCTCTGCGCCTGCCACGCGCTACTTGATGAGGCGCAGGTTCAATGGGTAGCGGAAGCGCTCGCCTTCATTGGCACGCACGGCCGCGATGATGACCTCCACAAGCCAAAAGACCCCCAGGGCAATGAGGAGAGGGATGCCGATAAGCACTATGCTCAGAATCCCGGCCGCCACCACATAGATTGTCAAGCTAATTTGGAAGTTGAGCGACTCTTTGCCCTGGTCATCCACCAGCGGCAGCTCTTCCTTCTTGATGAGCCAAATCACCAGCGGCGCGATGATGTGCCCAAAGGGGAAGACGAAGCCGGCCAGGGCGCCGATGTGGCAAAACAGTGCCCAAGTTCTCTCGTCCTTGCTTGCGGTCTGCTCGCTCATGGCACCTCCCAGGCGCGTGGTTCACTGCCAAATGCAAGGTAGCAAAGCGCACCAAATTGTCATGTGCGTTCCATCACGAAATGGCTTTTTCTCCGCCCCTCAGTCCACCTCGATCAGCTGGTACGCGGTGGTACCTAAGCCGATGGCTTCGGCGTGCGCCAGCTGCACCATGCCGTCCACCTTGGGATAAGCCATCTGGTGTAGTGGCCTCCCCACCCGTTCGGCAATGAGGTCCAACGCCGCCTTGTCAATGGCCACCGGATCCCGGCTGGCAAGAACGCCAATATCCGCAAACAGCGGCGCCTGCGCCACGGCCAGGCAGTCGCAGTCTTTGGTCACGGAGATGATGAAGTTGAAACACAGCACCTTGTCCCGCCGCTGGATGACGGCGCCCAGGGCGTGCTCCGCGATCTTGCGCTGCAGGTCGTCGCCGGCCACCTTCCAGTCGTAGCGGATGGCATCGAAGCGGCAGGTGGTGAGGCATTCGCCGCAGCCGATGCACCCCTGGCTGACGATGAAAGCCACCCCGTCGCGCATTTCGATCGTTTGCTCCGGGCACCAGCGCAAGCACTCGCCGCACCCGGTACAGGCTTCTGGCTTGACCTGCGGTTTCATGGCCGAGTGCTGGCGCAGCTTGCCGCGTCTGCTGGCCATCCCCATTCCCAAGTTCTTGATGGTCGCACCCAAGCCGGCTGCCACATGCCCGGTCACGTGGCTGACCACCACCAGCGCATTGGCGCGCATGGCCTCACGGGCTAAGGAAACTTCTGCAAACAGCTTGCCAGGGATAGGGACGGCTACTTCGCTATCGCCCCACACTCCATCCGCCATCACCACCGGCGCCCCGGTGGCCTCTATGGTAAAACCGTGCGCGTGGGCCAGCTCCAAGTGCGTGATGGCGTTGTTCCTTGGGCTTCGGTACAGCACACAAGTGTCCGTGAGAAACGGCCGTCCCCCACACTCCTTGATGGAAGACACTATGGGGCGCACCAGAGAGGGAGGCAGGTGGGTGCCATTTCCCTCTTCGCCAAAGTGGAGCTTGACCGCCACATAGTCCTTGGGCGCCACCACCTGCCGCATGCCGGCCTCCTGACAGAGGCGTTGCAGGGTGCCCTCGACAACCGCCGGCGGGTCATCCCTGCGGAGTGGGGCAAAGTAAACGGTGCTAAGGGAAGGTCGTTCGGTCATGGAGTCGGAGCACGCTCTTCGTCGGCTTGCCATGTGGACTGAAAAGGCCGGAGCAAGAGGCGCTCTCGGCCTTCACAACATCTGGTGGAGACGGTGGGAATCGAACCCACGTCCGAAAGCCCGGTCTTAGAGACCTCTACATGCTTAGCCTGTTGCTTGCTCTCGCCTGCTCCAGGCGCAACCGGCAAGGCCCGGAGCTGGCCAGCTCAGCGCAGGTTCGCCAAGGACGCCTGAGCATCATCCTCGGCTAGCTCACTGTCAGCGACGCCCCGGCACGGGCCCAGTGGGCCAAGCCCGCAAGGGACGTGGCTGCACTAATTAGGCAGCCAGAGCATACGCATTGTCTGCGTTTACATTTAGCTTCCAGCGGTTTTACGAGGTACTGGAACCTCGGCATGCAGTCTCTAACCCCGCGACTCCCGTCGAAACCATGTCGTCCCCATGATTAACATGCAGCGAGAGATAACGGGCCGCGTCGGGATTCTCAGCTTGCGACAAAAATATACAACGGCGAGGGCAAAGAAGCAAGGTCTTTTTCGGGTGGAGCAGAAAGGCAAGACCCGGGAAGCGTGCACCCCTGCCTCGGTGAGTACTGCTCAGCGACCTCTGCCATTCTGGTTCTCGTTCCGCGTGCTCAGGTATTGCCGACCCGTCAAGACCGTAGACGCACGGGAGCACCTGCCGCGCAGTGGGTTGGCTCCCCGTGCGAAAGAACAAGGCGCCATGCCAGCATCTTGTTCCTCCGCGCCGCTGAGTTTTCTTGCTACTCGATGCACAAGAGCCTCCTCACCACCGAGGGAGAGCTGCCCGGCGGCGGAGATGGCTCCCGTTGCCAGGCCCCTAGCGCCCTGGGGCGGCTCGCACGCGAATGTCTGCCGCCCGAACTTGCAAAAGCCAGCGGCGGAAGCTGCACCTCAGCGTCCACCAGAAGCACAGGGGTGGAACTCTAACATTTGTCACGCAGAGACATCGACCAGACAGCGGGGCTCTCGGGCCAGATTGCGGAGAGGCGTGCCAGCATGGTGGTGGGACGAAAGGCGCTAAGCGAGAGGCTGCCGCCGCTGTCCACTGCCGCAACACGGCGCCAGAAGGTCATGCGGGGCACGACTGACCATACCACATAGGGCCTCCCCAAGCCATAGAACCTCTCCGCGGGCAGCCACTGCTGCCGCCAATGCCTGGCGCGAAAAAAAACGTGCCCTGGGATTCTGCCGGACCAAAGACAATCACCCTCACCGGCGTAGCCTCGTCTCGGAAAAGCAAACCCGCGACCTGTCGGTGGGCACGCTCCCCTCGCGGCCATGCCAGACGCCCATTGCACGGCCCACACCCTCACATCCTCGCATCTTGCAGCCGCAGAACCTATGGCCTGGGTGCGCCGGCCTCGCCCTCTAGAGCTCTCTCTTGGCCGAAAACCTACTCGGAGAGCTTCGCCACGAAGGGCAACCGAGGAAGCTCCTCCCTGCTTCCTGGCCCCCTCTTGCTGACAAGGCAGAGACGAGCTCCCAACCTATGGCTATTCTCACATGCCGAGGCGTTGTTGGTTGGCCACGCGCGGGCGATCCCACTTGTCCAGGTCCACCCACATGAGCCGCGCTGGCGCCATTCTGGGCCTACTCAATACAGTACAATCCCCGCTCGCCTAGCACGTAGAGCCGGCCTTCGGCGGAGATGGCGGCCCCTGTGAGCCCAATCCCACGCTCGGGAAGCTCGCAGGTGAACATGCGGTGACCGGACCGATCGAAAGCCGAGACGAAACGGTTGGGGTAGACGAGATAACATGTCCCCTCACAATCTACCACCACTTCTCCTCCGTGGCGCCCGAGCCCACTCAACACAGGAACTCTCCATTTCAGGTGCCCCGCGCAATCGAAGCACAGCAGCTCATCTTTCTCCCCACGCACATAGAGACTCCCGTCCACTCCCAAGGCCAGGTTCGCCCCGGGGAGCACCGGGTAATCACCTTCCCAGCGTAGCACCCCCTGGTCCGTCACGGAACAGAGTACATAGCCAATCTCCTCCCTCAGCCTGGAATAGTAGAGATTGCCCTCACTATCAACCACTGGATAACAAGAATCCCAGGAGGCGGGTGCCTCCCACAGCCGAGTCCCAGTGTGGGCGTCCAGGGCGACGAGGGAACCGGGGGAAGCGGAGCCTGTTGTCATCAGGTACACGACATCGCCGGCCGGCGACATGGATACCCACCACCCTTCGTTCCACTCCCCCAAGGTGAACTGTGTCTCGCTATTGGTCCACAGCAGGTTTCCCCCGCGCTGAACGGCAAGAGCGGGAAAAGGGTAGTAGTAGGCTACGATGTAGAGGGTCCCGTCGGGCCCCACACCTGGCTTCGTAGTCCTGTTTGCCCCTTCGATTTGATACCTCGAGAGCTCCGTGCCGTCCGAAGCAAACTCAATCCCGTACCTCCAAGCCAGCACCAGTACCCGACCGTCCGCCAGAAGCACAGTGGCGGAACTGCCGTAACATTCGTCACACAGATGCCTCGACCACATGACGGTGCCGTCGGGTGCGATTGCGTAAAGGCGCGTCTCCTTCGTGGTGGGACAATCTGTGGTAAGGTAGATGGTGCCGTCGCCGCCCACAACCACTCCGAGGGGGGGCCAGCTCCACCCGCAGAGCACCAGTGACCATACCACCCTCCCTGCCCTGGGTCCAGGATACCTCCCCCGGTGCGTACCCTGAGGATCGGCACCCATCACCGGCCAGGGGCTATCCGCTATGCTCGGCCAGGGGATCTCCTGCTGCGGGCACAGGCCAGCACGCTCCACCGGCCCCAAAGGAGTCTTGTCCCGCGTACATGACACCAGGGCACAGGTCCCCAGGACTGACAACAAGAATGCTACCCTTTTCACAGGCCCTCCTCGGCCGGCAAAAGGCCGCGCCTACTCGCTCCTGCCGCCCGCCAGCTCATTTGACCACCGCCACCTTCTGGCTCACCCCCCTGTCCCTAAACACCAGACGCACCACATAGAGACCGGAAGGCAGCGCATCTAACGAATACGAGACCCGATGCACCCCTGCGCCCTCGACGCCCCGCGCCAGCTCCGCCACCTCAGCCCCTCCCAGGTCGTAGAGCGCAAGCTGCACCCTCCCCTCACGCGGCAGACAATACCATACCCCCACCACCGCATTGCACGGATTGGGGGAGCACCATAGCCCCACGCTCCGCACCTGCACCTGCCCACTCACATCGGCCGCAGGCTCCTCACCCTCTCCAGGCAACACCTTGTACGGGTTGCCCCGCACCGCTACCTCGTCAGAAGGTGGCGACTCCGGCGACTCCCCAGTTGTGGCCGTGCAGTAGTAGAGGTACCTGCCGCCCCCGGGCCACATCATCACACTGTTGTCGGTCCAGGAAAAAGGCAGCGGCGTGCCAGGCCCGTAGGAGAGGCCAGAGGCCACATAATAAAAGGGGCCAAAGTTCTCACTGCGGTAGATGCTGTAACTGAAACAGTAAGGCCAGTCCATAAGCTCGTTCGGTGCCTCAGGCCAGTACCATGTAAACGTGGGATTCTCACCGGCTCGCCCGTTGTTGACGCAGGTAAAGTCCTGCGGGCCGGTTGGCCGAAAGGGCCACTGGTTCGGTGCGCTTCTCCCCCAGGCGTCCCAGATGTTGCCCTTCAATGGCTGGTACGGACCGTGCTGATGGTGGCTCCACCCTAGGCTCCACTCCCCAGTGCCGGCGGTGTCGGCATAGCGAATATACAGGTCAGGCTCGGGCCAGTACCCCTCCGCCCAATCAGCGTCCCGCAGGTCGAGGCAAAACTCCGTGTCCGGGTAGCCCTCTGGCATGTCCCACCTAAAGTTGTACAATCCCCAGGCGAGGCTATAGCTGTCCATGAGCTTCGGCGACCTGAAGTTGTCTTGTGACTGACTGTTACCAGTGCCCCTCACCTGCACCCTTGCGAACCCATCGGTCAGCCGACATTCATCCCCGTCCCAAGTCCATCTGATGTTATCGCGCCGATCAATGCTGGCAGTCACACTCCATCCCAGGGTGGAGTCCTCAAGCCCCTCTACCACCATCACTATTTCCCCATAAGCGAGTACGGTGACTTGTCCTCTGGTCGGCACCACCGAGCAGGCTACCAGGCCTGCGGCGATGGCGCGGTAAAGATGTTTCGACAGCATGAGAGTGCCTCCTACTCAATGCACCAGATTTGTGCGTCCCCTACCACTATCAGACGCCCCGGGCACGGTATGGCCATGGCGTGCAGTGCCCAAGCATTTCCTGGCATCTCACTCACGAAGAGTCGGCGTCCATCCCGGTCAAAGGCTTCGACACTTCTGTCCGCCGCGAAGTAGACCACCCCTTCGGAGTCCACCACCAGGGCACCCTCAGAGCACAAGCCGAAAAGCGGCCTCACCGACCACAGCAGATGCCCCTCACAGTCAAAGCACAGCAGGTCGCCGCCCCGCTCTGCGGGCGCATAGACTCTCCCGTCCCCAGCGATGGCAACGTTTGTGTAAGGGCACACGGGCCGGGAGCTTTCCCAGCGCAAAGAGCCATCGGGTCCAAAGGAGGCCAGCACTGGCTTGCCGGCATCTCCTTGCTTCACGCAGTAGACGTTGCCATAGGCATCCACTGCCGGAGAGGCTGCGTGCCAACCAACGGGGACCTCCCAGACAATGACGCCAGTCTGCGCATCGAACGCCGTCAACTGCGGTGGCCCAGAGACCTCCTCTACCAGGGCGTACAAGCGTTGCCCGTCGGGCGACATACTCAACCAGGTTCCGGTCGCCTTCCGGATGCCGGCCTTCTCCGTGTTCGTCCACACCACCTGCCCCTGCGGGTTCACGGCCAGGAAGAGGTGGTCCTCCCTCGGGTGAAGATAAATGGTCCCATCCAAACCTACACCAGGTCCCGTCAGCTCGTAGGAGCGACCGAGGCAGAAGGGAGTGCCTACCTGACCGTCCCGAGTGTACTCATAGAACGCTCCATCCCTACACCCAATGACGAGGACGCTCCCGTGAGCCAAGAGGATGGGGCTCGAACTGTCCTGGTACTTCGGCCCCAACGGGACACGGGCACGCTCTCTTCCGTCCATGCCTATGACGAAGAGGGTCAATTGCAGCGCCCCGGTAACGCGCGCGGCCCAGTAGATGGTGCAGTCTCCAGCCACAGCCACATTGACGCACTCGCCGTCCATCCGCACGGGAGCAAAGCCCCACACCACCTTCCCCAGGCGGGCACCGGGATACTTACCTCTGGCTGTGCACTGCGGGTCTGCCCACATCATCGGCCAGGGGCTATTCGCTATGCTCGGCCAGGGGATCTCCTGCTGCGGGCACAGGCCAGCACGCTCCACCGGCCCCAAAGGAGTCTTGTCCCGCGTGCACCACACCAGCGCCCAGGACACGACCACAAACGACAGGAAAACAACCCTCCGCATAACGCCTCCCCAAGAAAGGCAACCTCCCCCAGCTCCTGAGACCATTGCCAATCCAATATGAGGAAAATCTCCGCTCTGTCAAGCTCTTTCTCGCCCCAGGGCTAGCTTCTCCCCCAAAATGCAAAACCCCGCCCTTGCCAGGAAGGCCGCCACGGCAAAGGCGGGGTGAGCACAAGCCCACCCCCAGCGCTATCTCACCACCAGCACCTTGGCACTCAGCGCCCGGCCCCCATGCACCATCCGCACCAGGTAGGCCCCCGTGCTCAACGCCCGCCCCTCCAGCTTCACCTGATGCTCCCCAGCTCGGTGCGGACCCTCTGCAAGGCGCGCCACCTCCCGGCCGCAAAGATCATACAGGCTCACCTTCACCTCCCCCTCCTCGGCCACCACGTACCGTACCATGGCCCTGGGGTTGCAAGGGTTGGGGTAGACCACAACCGATTCTCTCCATTCGCCTCCCCCCTGCAGGAAAGCTCCCGAGTCCACCACGCGCTTGCCTAACTCCCCTACAATACAAGCCTGCTCGGAGTAGCCCGACTCGGGCCACCGATCGCTGGAAGCAGTGGCGCAGTACAGATACTCCACCCCAGAAGATCGGTTGATGACAACCTCCTCGTCGGTCCACTCCCTCTGGCTGAGCCCGGCAGCTACCCGCCGCCAGGACTGACGTTGTACCAGTAGCTGACCCCAGCCGGCTGCGGTTCGCCCCAGAAAAAGTGCGGGTTCTGACCATCCTCCCCCGCATTGGTACAGTAGAACCAGGCGGGCGGTGTCGGCTCGAACACCCCCACGACCTCCGGGCCCGGTCTCCCCACCCCCCAGAGGCCCCAAATGGTGGCCTCCCTGGGCAACTCGACCCACGGCCCCTCGCTTTGCAGCCGGTATTCGAACCTCCTCAAGTCGTGGTTCCACCTAATGTAAAGGTCAATTGGGGAGGGATACGGAGGCTGCCGCAATGCCCAGCGCGGATCGGTCAGGTCCAGGGCAAACTCCTCCGCAGTGTCGAGCAGATCCGGGCAACAAAACCTGAATGAGTACCTCCCCCACGCCACATTGTAGGCACCAGGCTGCTCCTGCTCCGGACAATTGATCCCAACCCTCTGCCGCTCCTTGCTCCTTGCGAAGCCATACAGGTTGGTCAGTCTGTAGTCGGTCCACCACCGGGCAGCATCCCCCTCCCACTCCCACCACCAAGCATAGCTGCCGGTCCCGGTGACCTTCAGAATAATCTCCCCGCGGATCCGCTCCCCGGCCGGCACAGTTGCCGGACACAATAACAGCAATCCCACGGACAGCGCCCACAGCGCTGCCACCCATAGCGAAGCCTAACTCATGGATCCCTCCTGTCACTTTATGCAGAGCAGGCGCGTGCCCACCGTGAGGTACATTCGTCCACGGTCGGATATGGCCCCGCAGACTCCCGACGCCCCACCGGTGGGGCACTCAAACAGGAGCTGACCGTCGCCGCCAAATGCATACATGTAGTGGCTCCCCATGAGAAGAAAGACGTTCCCCTGGCTGTCCCCCAAGATAGGGGTATTCGGACTGAACACATCGTGATCCGGATAGGCAACCGCCCAGCGCAGCTTCCCCTGGCAGTCTATGGAATACAGGCGCCACCAGTCGCACACATAGAGGTTCCCTCCCTTGTCCATGTGCATGTCGAGCCCGTAGAAGTATATGCCCTTCACCTCAGGGATGTCACACTTCCAGCGCAGTCTCCCCTCTGGGGTGACCGAGACAATGTAGCACTCAAACCTGTCCTCCTCCAGTCCGTAGGAGTAGACGTTGCCCTCATTGTCCACCAGCGGGGCCCAGTCTACGTCCCACCCTACCTTCACCTTCCACAGCAGCAAGCCGGTAGCCGCCGCCACCGCGCACAGGGTACTATCCCGTCCCCCCAGGTAGAGACGAGTCCCTTCAGGGGAGACGGCAATGGATGACCACCATCTGCAGTAGAAGCCGCAGTCCCCCCACGCCTTCCACCGCAGCCTGCCCGTTTTATCTATCGCGTGCAGGTACCCCTCGCTGTCGGCGAGGTAGATGGTGCCATCCAGCCCAATCGCCGGGCTGAACATCTCGAACATCCCAGAAGTTTTGTACTCCCACAGCACGTTGCCCTTGTTGTCCAGGGCCCAGAGGTAGCCCCAAATACCCGGCTCTCGATGCGACGTGCCAGCCGCAAAATAGATGATGTCGCCCGCCCCCACCACCACGCTGCCAAGGCTAATATACCCAGTGGGGAACTCCCACTTCAAGCTGCCGTCGGGATTGACGGCATACAGATGGTAATCGGCAAGGACGTAGATGGTGCCGTCCTCGCCGATGACCGGCGCGTTGAAAACACGTTCCCTGGTGGGCTGAAACACCCACTCCAGTCTCCCTTCCCTGGGGCCGGGATATCTTGCCCGGCCTGTGCATTGCATATCTCCATGGGGAGCCGGCCAGGGGCTATTGGCCAGGCTCGGCCAGGGGATCTCCTGCTGCGGGCACAGGCCAGCACGCTCCACCGGCCCCAAAGGAGTCTTGTCCCGCGTGCACCACACCAGCACCCCCGACACGACCACAAACGACAGGAAAACAACCCTCCGCATAACGCCTCCCCAAGAAAGGCAACCTGCCCCAGCTCGTGACATCGTTTTATTCTAATATAACGGAGAAATGGCCACTTGTCAACGCTTTTGTGCTGGCCCCCGGGATCGCAAGGCTGGTACCCCCGAGGTGCCGCGGCAGGCGGCCGGCTAGGCGGCAACAGGGCCCGCCCCACGAGGCCCAATCGAACTGTCCTTTCTCACCTTCGCACTCGGGGGACATTGCCGCCGGGGGCAATGTGTCCAGAACGGAGCAATCGTCACACCTGCCCAGGCTTCAGGCAGCAGAGGATCACGCGTAACGGAAGGTCTCTCCTGGCCCAGCTCTGGCGGCCATGCGCACAGCATGCTCTTGGAAACGCAAATGACACGGCGCCCGCGACGTCTCTTCACGGGCCGAGAGTTGCAAAGCGGGGCAGGCTCTCGTTGCCGTCACGGTCAACGGCGGCGACGGCAAAGAAGTAGTCGTCGATGCACAAGCCTTTGATGACGGCGACCGTGGCGTTGCGCACAAATAGTTGCTTCTGCCAAACTGGGGAGGTGGTCTGCCTAACGTAGATCTTGTAACCGGCCAAGTCGTTCATGGGCTCCGGATCGTCCCACCTCAAGCGGGCATCGTAGCCCTGGCCACGATCCACTGTCACCTCTTGCGGCGGCCTGGGCGACAGCGCCAAGCCCGCGGCCACTGCCCCCACAGCCTTCGTCACACGGGTCAAGTAGCTGTACGAGAGGAACTCCGGTAGATCGCCATACTGCACGCCACCCTCGATGCGCACCAGTTGGTGCTGGTGGCCAAAGTGTTCGTTGGCCTCGGTGAAGCGCACCGCAGCAAAACCTGCGCGGTTGAAGGAGAGGTGGTCGCCTCCCCGCCCCAAGCGATCGGGTCTGAACACCAGGGACACCGCGAGGTCGGGAAGATAGGTCTCGGCCTGGGCCTTGGCATAACGAGCCAGTTGGCGGGAGGGCGAGTCGCTTTCACCGCCCATCCGCCACCTTCGCCGCGCCTCGTCTTCGCTTTCGGTGTAGCTGAGCCCCTCGGAGAAGCAGCGCACGCGCGTGCTATCCACCAGGCCGTTGCCGCCCACGACGTTGCCGATCATGTCCATAGAAAGTACGGCCATCAGCTCCCACCCCCGCTGCTGGACTTGCTCCGCCAGCCGCGCACTGCCCAGGAGTCCCTGCTCCTCACCGACAACGGCGGCAAAGACCAGAGTGGCTTCGAACCTATACATGCCCAGCACGCGCGCCAGTTCCAGCAGCGCTGCCACGCCACTGCCATCGTCGTTCGCTCCAGGAGCAGAGGCCACCGGATCCTTTGCCTCCCCGGACCTGGAATCATAATGGGCACAGAGCAGCACCACGCGCGACTGGAGCCGCGGGTCGGGCGCGGGAAGGATGGCCAGCACATTCACCAGGCTCGCCATGCCCATGCCGGGTATCTCTTGACTCCAGCGGTCGCACTCCACCTGCAGGCGGCCACCACAGGCAGCCCGGTAGGTGAGAAGGCGGCGCTCCAACCAGCGCCGTGCTGCGCCTATGCCGCGGTGCTCGGAGGTGGTGTCCGAAAGGGTGTGTCTGGTTTCGAATGAGGCCAACGCGGCCACCAAGGACTTTAACGTGTCGGGCGAGACTTGGGCCAGCATTTTGGCGATGACCGGGTTGTAGGCCATCTTAGCTTCTGCCAGCTCGGCAAAGGGAGGGGGGACGACCTGCTGGACGGTCTTTTCTGCGCGCTTGGCGCATGCGCTTAGGGCAAGGACCACCAATGCCACAAGGGCAAGTCTCTTGGACGTGTTCATTGCGTGCACCTCACATCTCGCTTTTGGCCCCGCGCCCCTGTCGTGTGCGCCGACTGTACGGTACCCCGGACTGTCGACTCGCTGAACTATTATAGCCAAATTGCCGCAGAGATGCAAGACAAAAGTGCGGGCAACTGCCAAAATCAGGACGCCAAAAGTTGTGTTGACATTGCCACGGGAATTTCATAACTTCGTCGCAACAGAATCACGGGTCGAGCCGACTATGGACGGAGGACAAGATGAGAAAGCTCTTGCTCGTGGCCCTTGCGCTTTCGTTTCTGACCGTTCAAGCCTGCGGCGGGAGGGTCGGCCGCGGTTACCTGCTCATTGTCGGGGGAGGGACCAGGCCGCAGCCGGCAGTAGAGGAATTCGTTCGTCTGTGCCAGGGCGGCCCCATTCTGGTCATCACCAGCGCCAGCGCCTCTCCGGAAGAGGCGGGTCCAGCTGTGGTCCGGCAGTTTGAGCAAGCCGGCGGCGAGCGGGTGAGCTGGCTGCACATTGCCGGGCCCGACACAGCCAACGCCGACTCTACCGTGGCCCGCATCGTCGCTGCGCGCGGGGTGTTCTTCACCGGCGGCGTGCAGACGCGCCTCATGGAGCGCATCGGTGGCACGCGCACCGAGGCCGCTTTGCGCTCGCTGTACTTCCAACGAGGCGGAGTCATCGGCGGCACCAGCGCAGGAGCGGCAGTGCTCAGCGAGGTGATGATCACCGGCGACGGCGAGCTCACCAAGATCGAAGCCGGCAACATCGCCACCGCACGCGGCATAGGCTTTCTCACCAACTGCATCGTGGACCAGCACTTCGTAGCCAGACAACGCAACAATCGCCTGCTCAGCCTGGTCATCGAGAAACGCCTCATCGGCCTGGGCATCGACGAAAACACCGCCGTCCTCTATTACCCGGATGACACCTTTCGCGTCTACGGCGAAGGATCAGTGTTGGTTTACGACCCCCGCTATGCCTCCGTGCCACCGGCGCCTGCATCAAAGCGGCTGACCATGCAGGGCATCAGGCTGTCAGTGCTCAAGGCTGGACAGAGCTTCGACCTTCGCCGCGGCCGGGTGAGGTGAGCACCATGAGACTGAGCAAGTTCAAGCTGCCGCACACGCTGGTGCTGATTTCCGGCATCATGCTGGTGGTCGCCGCCCTCACCTGGGTGATCCCCGGCGGCCGCTACCAGCGCCACCTCGATGCCAATGGCCGCGAGGTTGTGGAAGCGGGGACTTTCGCCTTCGTGGAGCGCAAGCCGCAAGGACTGTTTGCCGTGCTCAAAGCTCCGCTGATCGGCATCCGGCAGACCGCCGACATTATCGGCTTCATCCTCATCATCGGGGGCGTGTTCGCCATCATCCAAAAGACGCAAGTCATTGACGCGGCGATTGCGCGCGTGGCCACCCGCCTCCGTCACCGCGGCATGATCGTCATCCCGGCAGGGATGCTCCTCTTCTCGGTCTTTGGCGCGGTCTTTGGCATGAGCGAGGAGGTGATCCCCTTCATCCCCATTTTCATCCCCTTAGCCATGGCCTTGGGCTACGATAGCATCGTCGGGGTGTGCGTCCCCTTCTTGGGAGCTGGGCTTGGCTTTGCCGGCGCCATGCTCAACCCTTTCACCATTGGCATCGCCCAGGGCATTTCCGGCTTGCCGCTCTTTTCTGGCATGGGCTATCGCATCGTGGTCTGGCTGGTGTCCACCGGGCTGGGCACCGGTCTGGTGATGCTCTATGCCGCCAAGGTCAAGAAGCACCCGGAAAGGAGCCCGGTCTATGCCATAGACCAAACGCGGGCGAAAGTGGCTGGCGACAACAGCGCCGCGGGAGCGCGCCTGAGTGGCCGCCACTGGGTCGTGCTGGTACTGTTCGTCTTGGCGCTGCTGGTGATGATTGTCGGCGTGATGAAATTCAAGTGGTTCATTCCGGAAATTGCCGCGGTCTTTTTGGGCCTGGGGATCGCCACGGGCCTTGCCGCGCGGCTGTCCGTCAACACCATTGCCGACAGTTTTGTCGCCGGCGCCCGCGATCTGGTGGGTGCGGCGCTGGTGGTCGGCTTCGCTCGGGCCATCCTCGTGCTGGCCACCGACGGCCAGATTGTGGACACCATCATGTACGCCCTGTCCAGCGCCATCTCGCGCTTGCACCCGGTCTTTGCTGCGCAGCTCATGTACGTGGCGCAGACCGTGCTGAACTTTTTCGTGCCGTCAGGAAGCGGCAAGGCAGCTCTCACCATGCCCATCATGGCGCCGCTTGCGGACCTCATTGGCATTACTCGGCAAACAGCGGTGCTGGCCTACCAGCTGGGGGACGGCTACACCAACATGATTATCCCCACCTCGGGGGTGACCATGGCGGTGCTGGGCATGGCCAAGATCCCCTGGGAACAGTGGGCCCGCTGGCTGCTGCCCATCGAAGTGGCGCTGTTTGTGCTTGGGCTGCTGCTGGTCATTCCGCCGGTGCTGCTCCACTGGGGGCCGTTCTGAGGGCGGGCGCGCGTGGTTACCTGCCCCGGGCCGGCGACTGGCAAAGCATAGAAACGCCTTGACGGTGGGCTGGTTTTTTCGTAGAATTCACCAGGCCGGTCGGCGGCGGGTCTCCTACTAACTCCCACGCTGGTCATGAGGGTGGTCAGACGTCTGAGAACCTTGCTCCCTGCGGCGATGGCAGCTTCCGTGAGCTGGGGTGTGTTGCTCCGCCGCCTGCGCGAGGGGACTACCCCTCAGCGGCGCAATAACTGCCTTTCTGCGCCAGAGAACTCGCGCTTTCGATCCCAGCTTGTCCTCCAAACGCGCCTTTTCGCAGGCAGGTCCGTGGGGCTGCCGCACGATGCAGCTATTTGCTGTATGCTTGCCCAAGTCGCAATGTCGTCACTTTGAGGAGTCGCCCATGCCCGCAATGCCAACGTTGAGCACCGCTCGGTTGATCCTCCGCCCCTTTCGGTTGAGCGACGCCCCCGTTGTCCAAGAACTGGCTGGCGCTTGGGAAGTGGCGGCCACCACCGCTGCTATCCCTCATCCCTACCCGGATGGTGTCGCCGAACAGTGGATTGCCACCCACCAGAAGGAGTACGACGAGGGCCACGCCCTCACCCTGGCCATCACCCTCAAGAGCAGCGGGGAACTCATCGGCGCCATCACTGCGATCATCGATGGCAGCAACAAAGTGGCCGAGCTCGGCTATTGGGTGGGCAAACCCTATTGGAACCAAGGCTACTGCACAGAGGCGGCCAGGGCCATGGTGGACCATGCCTTTCGCGTCCTGGGGGTGAACCGCGTCCAGGCGCGTCACATGACCAAGAATCCCGCCTCCGGGCGGGTGATGCAGAAAATTGGCATGCAGTACGAGGGCACGCTCCGGCAATCGCTCTTCCGCTGGGGCACCTTCGAAGACGCGGCGATCTACGCCATCCTCAGAGAGGAGTGGCCCTCCGGGCCAAGGGGCCAACAGGGGCGTGGCAGGGAAAGGCGAGCGCCGGAGTGATTGACAGTCTGTGTCAGCTCCTTCCGTTGGAGAGGCGATCTGCCCCACACCCACAGGGATTTCGTGGAGGAGAGAAAGGTGGACATTCAGACCCTGGAAACCTGGCTGTGGGACGCGGCTTGCGTTATCCGCGGCCCGCTGGACGCGCCCAAATTCAAGGATTACATCCTGCCGCTGGTTTTTCTCAAGCGCCTTTCGGATGTCTTCCACGACGAACTGGCGCGTCTGGCAGTGCAGTTCGGCAGCGAGAAGACGGCGCGCGCCCTGCTGGAACAGGAACGCGCGCGAGGCTCTATCTCGCTGGTCCGCTTCTACATCCCCGATAACGCCACCTGGGAAGCCATCCGCCGGCAAACCACCGGGCTGGGCCAATATCTGACGGATGCGGTGCGCGCGGTGGCCCGCGAAAATCCCCGCCTGCAAGGGGTGATTGACGTGGTGGATTTCAACGCCACCACAGCTGGCCAGCGCATCGTCCCCGACGACTACCTGGCCAGGCTGGTAGATGTCCTCTCCCGCCACCGACTGGGGCTAACGGACGTGGAGCCGGATATCCTGGGCCGCGCCTACGAGTACCTGCTGCGCAAATTTGCCGAGGGACAGGGGCAAAGCGCCGGCGAGTTCTACACCCCGCGCGAAGTAGCGGTGTTGATGGCCCGCATTTTGGAACCTGAGCCCGGCATGACGGTGTACGACCCTACCTGCGGCTCCGGCGGGCTGCTCATCAAGTGCCATCTGCGCCTGCTGGAAACGCACGGCATCCAGGCAAACGGTCACCGCGAGCTGCCTGCCCAATATGCCCCGCTGCACCTTTACGGGCAGGAGATTAACGCCGCCACCTACGCCATGGCGCGCATGAACGCGGTCATCCACGACATGGAGGCCGACATCCG
>JACIZP010000200.1 GCA_014359355.1 Calditrichota bacterium
CTGTGCACCAACCCTGTCTCTGAACCCAAGTCCAAGTGCGGATACTCCGGGTCAAGCCCACAATAGCCATCCTTCAAATCAAACTGGGCCACCGGCACAAATCCCACCACCTGGCCGTGCGCATCCCGAATCTCCTGGCCCCAACGATTCTCCGCCGGATCCACGGTGGTGCGATAGATCCGATAGCCCTCAAAGTCCTGGTAGCCGAAGATCAAGTCGCGCGCCTCCTCGGCACGCCGGTCCCAATAGAGGGTCACCCGGCGGTCGCCTGGCACGGCAAAGACCTTGGGCGCCGGCGGTGGCCCGGAGCGCTGGTAGCCCAACTCGTACATGCGCTGCGCAGTCCGCGCGTTGCGCTTCAAATCCTCAAGGTCATCGCCCATCACCAAAGCAAAAGCAAGGTGGATCGTGTCCCCACTGGCCCAGTCAAAGGGGCCAGTGGAGATCAAAGAGGTGGCAAAGGTGGCGTCAAGGAGCCGATCATTGACGGTCGCAGGGGAATCGAAATGAGGGTCGAGCACACCACTCGGGTCCGGGATGAAAAAGGCCTGCTTCAGTTCCGGGGAAATTCCACTTGTGTCCCCGCTCAATACCTTGTATTGGATAAGGTCCCTGTCCTTGCGGTCGTGGTAGTTTGTCGGCCCGTACCTGAAACGATACCAGTGCCACCCACTAAGGCCCAACTTGCGGCCATCACGACCCAAGGGTGTGTCAAGAAACTTGGCCGCCAGCGGCCCGACGATCCTCCCCGGCCAGGACTTTCGCATCTCGTCGATAACTTCTGCTCGCTTGTGCACGTACGCCAGATTGTACGCATAGGTAGTATCGCGCAGCGGGTCATATTCGTCACAGATGTACCCAACGCATTGCCCGCGGTAGTAGAAAGGCGGTGTGGGCAGATAGATGTTCACCCACAGGTAGAGTCCGAGAAAAACGTCCGAATACTCCCATGGAGAAGTGTTCATCACCAAAAGGTCATAAAACACGACACCTGCAGCATAGGAGTCTCGAAACGCATGGACCGCGGTCTGCACCACCGCCCCAATCTCATAGCTCTGCGCCTGCTGGAATACGCGGGAGGCGTAGCCACGGTCGGTGAAGCAAAAGAACAAGTCCTGGTCGCCGACGAAACTCCCCTGGCGAACCGCACCCGTCTCCGGGTCACGCGACCACGGACCAGGCCACGAACGAAAACCGTACAGGTCCAGGGGCCAGGTCTCTGGCAGAGTGGAAGTCGCCATCACGGGGAGTGTCTGGTACATGGGTGAGGTTTCCGGGTAAAGCTGGCCAACAAGCAGATCACCAGAAAAGTACCTCCCGCGTGAGCCGGGCCACGGCCCCCAATCTGGCCCCTGCGGTCCGTCCGTGTCAATGAACGACGCGCTCTCCGACACCGCGGGGCCGAGGGACACGGAATCGCCGACAGCGGGGTCAAGAACCTTCGGGCTCCAAGGGCCCTCAGGGATGCCGAGAAAGAGACTAAGCTCCAGGTAGTAGTCTTCACCCTTGTACAACTCACGACTCCCCGGCCCGATCCAGTCCTTGGTCCAGGAAAAAAACCCATTGGACAGGGAAAAGCTCTTAATCTGACCGGTCTCCACGAACCCGACGGCCAGGTCTTTGTTGAATGCCGCTTTTCCTGGCAATACTGGAAGGCTACCAAGGGTAGGACGGCAAAACAATAGCCCTGTCACAACCAGCATCACCAGCCACCACGCGTTTCTGGCTTGCACAGCGAGCCTCCCACGTTACCCATTGACGGTGGCACCACTCGAAGTCAAGCTTCAGTCGTTACTCACCCTGTCGCGGAATCCGCTGTATGTCATGCTCCATGTACAAGTCGAGTCTGAGTTGTCCCCCCGGATGGTTGACGGTGTAGGCGCAACCCCACACGCCCTGGAATTCTGCCAGTACCGTAAGGGTGGCGGGCCACGACTGGCTGCAGGGGCAGACGTCGACAAAGTACCAACCGTTTCCGTTGCTGGTCTCTGGCCCAGCGCATTGCAGACCGTTCTTCTCCACCCATACCTCTGCACCTACAGCCTTGCTCCAGCTCTTGCCGTTCCAGTAGTAGACGTAACCGTAGACATCCTCGTTTGAGGCAGCCGTGCCGGTTCTTAGATCGCCAGTAGCGAAGAGGAGTGTATAGACGATGGGAATCAGAACTAGGGGACCTCCCCCGAGTACGACTGGTCTCTTGCCCTTCATACTAATCACCTCCAAGGATAGCACTCACGACGTGCTTTGGCTCCCCAAGGTGGTGCCACCGCTCATAATTTACTGGGTCCTCCAGGCTTTGTCAAGAGTAAAATCCAAAAACCCATGTCATCAAGGCATGATTTTCGAGCGCCGCACCTCCGTGCATCATGCTGGGGAGTGGGAACTGGGTTTCCTTAAGGACTTCCTTGAAATTGGCCAGCGAGGCCTTCACTCTAAGGAGCTGGTATCGTTAGGGGCCCCTTCATTCTACCGCACCACCGCAAATTTTCCGCGGTGCTGCTCACCCTCCGGCGTCTCCACCACGTACAGGTACAAGCCATACGCCACCGGTAAACCCTCCTT
>JACIZP010000201.1 GCA_014359355.1 Calditrichota bacterium
TGACATCTCGATTTGGAAGGAGTAGCCATCTGAGCGGATGCCGTCCAGGTCAATAGCCTCCAGCACGCGTCGCCGGAAGCACTTGAAGCCACTGGTGCAATCGTGGATCTTCAAGCCTGTCACCGCGCGGACGTACTTGCTGGCTCCGATGCTCAGCATGAGCCGTTTGAGTGGCCAGCGCACCACCGTGATCCCGTCCACGTATCGCGAGCCGACCACCAGGTCACAGCCATCCTGGGCTTTCGCAAGCAGCAACTTGATCTCTTCCGGATCGTGAGAAAAGTCCGCGTCCATCTCCACCACGTAGTCAAAGTCGTGCTGCAGCGCGTACTTGAACCCCAAGACGTAAGCGCTGCCCAGCCCAAGCTTCCGCTCGCGCTGGAGGAGGTGGACCCTGTGATCTTTGGCCGCAATAGCCATGACAATCGCGGCCGTTCCGTCTGGCGAGGCGTCGTCCACCACCAACACCTCCGTGCCGGGTGGCGTTTCTGCCAGGATCCGCGGGATCAGCTTGCCAATGTTGTCCGCCTCATTGTAGGTGGGCACCACGACCAGGGTCTTCATGTCCGGCTACGCGTTTTCCGATTTTGCGGTGAGTGCCAGTGGTGAGCCTGCAGCCTCCAATTCCTCCTTGAAATGGAGCAGTGCGTCCCTTGTTCCCGAAAGACGGATGCCAAAATCCTCAAAGACTTTTTCGACAATGAGCCCCGAGCGCAGCGGCCGCGGGGCAGCCTGGTGCAAATCGGCAGTGCGCACCGGCTTGATGAGCGAGCGGTCAAGGCCAAAGACATCTGCCAGGGTCACAGCAAAGTCATAGCGGCTGACGACATCTCTTCCGGCGACATGGTAGATGCCATTTGCCTGGTCCCGCACCAGCTGCCAAAGCGCTTGGGCGAGCTCGCTGGCAAGCGTGGTGTTCCCCACCTGGTCGGTCACGACCTTGACCTCCTCGCCAGCACCAAGTTTGCGCAGCAGCCAGGTGGCAAAGTTTTCCCGCACCTTCTGCCCATGCCCATAGAGCACCATCGTCCGGACGATGGCATAGGGTACGGCACTTCCCTTTAGCACGTTTTCTGCCGCCAGCTTCGACTTGCCGTAATAACCAAGAGGGTTTGGACGCGCGGTCTCTGCGTAGGGCCCTTTGTGCCCGTCAAAGATATAGTCGGTGGAGAGGTGCAAGAGGTGCGCACCGCAGCTCTCCGCCGCCCAGGCAAGGTTCTCGGTTGCTACCACGTTGCCTTGCCAACAGGCCTCCTTCTCGGTCTCGGCGCCGTCCACGTTGTTGTAGCCCGCAGTGTGGATGACCCAAGCCGGTTTGGCACTGCTCAAGAGTCCCTTCACCGCACTGCGGTCCCGCAGATCGAGGCGGCGGTATTCGAGCGCGCCGCTCTTCCCATAGAAGGCATCTGCAAGGTCAACGCCGACCAGATCCACCTCGGCTGGCTTGTAAGCCACTATATTCTGCCCCAACAGCCCGTTGCACCCCGTGAGCAATACCTTCACGTCGCCGCACTCCTCTCCCTGTGGTTCATTCTTGATTGCGATTCCCCGTGGAGCCTGTGCAGTCCTTCGGCAATGGCCTCCACGTTTTCCGCGCCCAGCAGCGAACAGTTGATGGCCGCCACCTTGTTGGCAAAAACCGCCGCTGCCTGTGCATCGCCTTTCTCCAGATAGTGATGGAGGAACCCGGCTGCAAACGCGTCCCCGCAGCCTGTGGGATCCACCACCCGCTCCACATGGCACGCGGGCACCAACTGGCTGCGCACCCCGGTCGCTGTCTTCTCCGCGACAAACGCCCCTCTTTCTGCCAGCGTCACCAGCAGAACTTTGGCCCTTCCCTGTAATGCCTCCTGGGCAAGCCCGGCCAAGCGCTCCTGCGGCACCGGACAGTCGCACTCAAGCAGCGAGCTCGCCTCGTGCTCGTTCATCTGCACGATGTCTGCGCCAGAGACCCACTGCAGCCAAT
>JACIZP010000202.1 GCA_014359355.1 Calditrichota bacterium
CAGCAGATCGGAGATACGTGACGATACAGATTGAGCTTGCTGAACCTGCAGTTGTCTCTGTGCGCATGTACGACCTCGTCGGGCGACGAGTGGCGACGGTGGTGGAAGGGCGCCCGCTGCCCGCCAGGGTACACCGTTTCACCTGGCACGGCAATGATGATGCAGGAAGGGCGTTACCCTCAGGCGTCTATTTCTGTCGTGTACAAGCCGGGAACAGGTGGCGCGTGCAGAAGGTGGTGAAGGCGAGGTGAGTACGGCCAGCGGCAGCAAGTGGCGAATAGGCGGCAGGCGAAGCGGTGGGAGTAATTGTCTCTTGAAAAAGAGGCAAGAAATTCGTACATTGTCGCCGTGGGAAGGAAGGTGCGGCGGGACGGTGAGGAGGTGGCCGTGGACAGTGAGGCAGCCCGCTACCAACGGAACAAGTTGCTCTTAGGGATTGCGGAGACGGTGCTCTCATGGGCCGTCCTGCTGGGGTCGGTGCTCAGCGGTCTGACCATGCATCTGGAAGGGCTGGCGACCGCAGCGTGTGCTCACCCCTATTTGTCCTTCCTCCTCTTCGCATGCCTGGTAGGGTCCGTGCAGCTGGCCGCCGTCTTTCCGCTGTTGCTGTGGCGGGACTTTTTCCTTGAGCGGCGGTACGGCCTGTGCACGCAGGACTTTGCCAAGTGGCTACTCGAGCAGGCAAAGGGCATAACGGTCGCCGCGATGGTGGCGGCGCCCGCGTTGCTCTTGTTCTTTTACCTTTTTCGTACTTTGCCGACGGCGTGGTGGGCCCCGTATGCAGTGGCGACAGTGGTGGTGAGCATCGGGCTTACCGCGGTGGGGCCGCGGCTGATCTTGCCGCTCTTTCACCGTTTCCACCCCATCGGTGATCAGGAGCTCCAGGAGCGGCTCTCTCGCTTGGCCTCACCGTTGGGCGTGCGGGTGAGTGAGGTGCTGCGCTTCGACCTCAGCAGAAAGTCGCGAAAGGCAAATGCGGCACTGGTGGGCATGGGGCGAACGCGGCGCATCGTGGTCAGCGACACGTTGTTGGACCACTTTACCCCGGCGGAGGTCGAGAGCGTGGTGGCCCATGAGCTTGGCCATCACGCGCACGGCCACCTGTGGAAGATGCTGGCCGCAACCGCAGCGCAGGTGACCCTGGGACTGTGGGCGAGCGCCTGGCTTTATGATCGCCTGCTGAGCAAGGGAGCTGGCTCGCCCCATGGCTTGGCCTCCTTGCCACTGCTGGCCTGCCTTTTCGCGGCCTACCAGGTGTTCACTTCACCGGTGCTGCGTGCGCTCTCGCGGCGCTTTGAGATCGAGGCTGATCTGTTCGCCTTGCAACACGGCTCGAACGAGGCCTTCCGCTCGGCCCTCGAGCGGCTGGGGGCGATGAACATGTCCGATCCGGACCCGCATCCCGTGGTGGAATTTCTCTTCTACAGCCACCCGAGCTTGCGGAGAAGGCTGAAGATGGCCATGCGGCAAGTGGCACCGGAGAGTAGGGAGAGGCTGACGCACCTTCCGGAGACAGAGGGATAGCGGTTTTGTTGCAAGTCACAAGACATATGGACCAGCGATGTTGAGGCAATCTGCAAAGTATCCAATTGCTGCCGAGCTTCTCAGCATCACGCCTGAGCAGGTCGCCCAACTGGACCAGGAGTGCACGGGTGGCCGCGGCTGGGAGTTTTACGCCAATGGCTTCGTGAGCGGCGCGACGGTCTTTCGCAACACGCTCATTGGCCAGGTGCGCGAGCTCACGATGGTCAACATCGTGGAGATCAAAGTGCGGGGAAGGGAAATCTACACTTCCTGCACCTGCTCTCACCGCGGCGGCATTTGCAATCACGCCCTGGCACTCTTGTACTCCTGGATCAACGACGGGGAGAGCTTCCTGGACGTGGGGGAGTCCATGGACGAGCTGGAGAAGTTAGACAAGGGCGACCTGCTGCGGATCGTGCGGCGTATTTTGGTACGAGAGCCCAAGTTTCTTTCGCTCGCGCTCGGCCGTGACGCCGCCGATGATGATGACTCCCTCCTCGAGGACGATCCGCTGTTTGACCAAGAGGTGGAGTGAAGCGCGGCACCGTGGGGGGCAGGGCTGCAGTGCAGCCGGCGTACGGGTGCAGGCGGTTCGGGGAATAGCGGAACACCTGTAACGACTACCATCTGCAGGAGATGCGAAAGTCTGGTTCGGGAGCGCCATGAGAGGTCAGGTCATTGCACGGCACATCGTCTTGCTGTTGGGGATTGGGTTGATAAGTGTGGGGCCAGGCATTGCCCTACCCGTGGGTGGACCAGAGAGCGAGGAACTCTTCCCGGTGCCGCCCAACCTCAAGGCCAACGTTGACTTTTGGACCAAGGTCTATGCCGTCTACACTCGTCGGCAAATGCTCCTGCACGATGCCGAGCGGCTGGATATCGTCTACGAGGTGGTCGACCTGGACAGCCTGTGGCGGTACAGCGAGGGTTCTCGCTATGCCCGCGTGAGGCCCATTGAAAACGAATACCGGGCCATTTTGACTCACTTTGACCATAACCCACCCATCGATACGCTTGGCCTGAAGGGCCGCGAAAAGCGCGCTTACCTGCTATGGCGCGACTGCCAGGATCCGTACAAGTACCGGAAGGCGGCAGCCAACCTACGATGGCAGCAAGGGCAGCGGGACGCGGTGATGGAAGGGCTTCGACGCTCCGGCCGTTTCTTGGAAGAGATGCGGCAGATCCTCCGCCGCTACGAAGTGCCCGAGGAACTGGTCTATTTGCCCTTAGTGGAGTCACTCTACCATCCCCGCGCGTATTCCAAGTCGGGCGCTGCCGGGATCTGGCAGTTCACCCGCAGCACCGGCCGCCTGTTCTTGAAAATCAACTACGACGTCGATGAGCGGTTTGACCCTATCAAAGCTACCGAAGCTGCGGCCAAGTTGCTGAGGAAGAACTACGAAGAGCTGGGCAACTGGCCATTAGCAGTCACTGCATACAACCACGGCGTCAACGGCATGAAACGGGCCCAAGAGCTGCTGGAAAGCTCTGACCTTGGCCATATCGCTGCGAACTATCGTGGCCGCGCTTTCGGTTTTGCTTCGCGGAACTTTTATGCGGAATTTCTCGCGGCCAAGCATGTGATGGAGAACAGGGAGAAGTACTTCGGCCCGGTGGAAACGGACCCGCCGGTGCGCTATGCAGTCTTCCGGGTGCCGCACTATGTGAAGGCCTCCACTTTGATGAAGAAATTCGGCCTGAGCAAACAGGAGTTCATGGCCTACAACCCCGCACTGCGTGGACCGGTGCTTGACGACCGCCGCTACGTGCCGGAAGGCTACGAGCTCAGGCTACCTCCGGACAAGGCCAGCGTGGCGGAAGCCCTGTACGCAGAAATTCCCAAAGAGGAGCGCTCCGAAGAGCAGGTGCACGAGAAGACCGCCTCAGGCTATTACCGGGTGCGCGAGGGGGACAGCATGTGGAGCATCTCCCGGCGGTTCGGCGTGAGCATCCAGGAACTGATGGCCATTAATGGCATAGACGATCCGAAGCGGTTGCAACCCGGACAGCTCTTGTCAGTGGTGGCGGAGACCAAGCTGGCGGTGGTGCCGAAAGGTGGGGAACGTGAAGCGCAAGGAGGTGGTGCCACTTCCGAGGCACGACCGCTGGTCATTGTGGACACTGCAGGTCAGCCAGCAGCGAGCGCGCACGCACTGGCTTCCACTCCTCTGGCGCCGACTGGCCCCTACGGCCCGGCAGTGCGCCCGGACACTTTCTATGTGGATATCCCAGACCCGGTGGGCAGGACGGTGGTAGTGCTTAGCGATGAGACCATCGGCCACTTTGCCGATTGGCTTAACCTGCCGGTGCGCCGTTTGCGCAATCTCAACGGCCTCAGGCCAAACGAAGACATCTACGTGGGCCAGCGCATCCTCGTCAACTTCAGCAAGGTGACCGTCGAGGAGTTCCGCCGCCGCAGAATCGAGTACCACCAGGGGATTCGGGAGGACTTTTTCCAGCGCTTCCGGGTGGACAGCGTGCGCACCCACCAGATCGCGGCAGGGGAGAACGTCTACTCCCTGTGCAGGGACGTCTACGATGTGCCCTATTGGCTGGTGGTGGACTACAACGTGGGCAAGAATCTGCAGAAGCTGCGTCCGGGCGATGTTGTCCGGATACCGGTGGTCTCTGCGATAAATGGAAGGAAGACGGATGCTCGCTCGATTCTGTAGCTGGTCGCTGCTGCTCGTCGGCGCCCTGTGCTGCTCGCCAGCCAGGGAGCCCGCCCCTTCTCCGGTGGAAAGCGGCCTCGACGTGCTGCTCGCCAGCGATTGCTCGTTGCTCAAAGGTAAGCGCGTGGGGGTCATCACCAATCACACTGGCATCGACCGCCAAGGGCGCCACATTGCCGACCTCCTCCATGAAGCGCCCGGCGTAACGCTGAGCAAGCTGTTTGCTCCGGAACATGGCATCCGGGGCACCGCCGAAGCCGGGGCGCAGATCGGTGCCGAAGTGGACGCCAAGACCGGGGTGCCCATCCTCAGCCTGTACGGCGAGACGAAGAAGCCCACCCCGGAGATGCTCAGTGACCTGGACGTGCTGGTGTTCGACATTCAGGATGTGGGCACGCGCTTCTACACCTACATCAGCACTATGTCCTTAGCCATGGAGGCTGCCGCCGAGCAGCAGATCCCTTTCGTTGTGCTCGATAGACCCAACCCCATCGGGGGAGTGATGGTGGAAGGGCCGGTGTTGGCCCCTGAGAATCGCTCGTTTGTGGGCATCCATCCTATTGCCTTGCGCCATGGAATGACAGTCGGCGAATTGGCACGGCTTTTCAACGAAGAGGGCTGGCTGGCCGGCGGCAAAAAGGCAGAACTCACCGTGGTACGCATGAAGAACTGGCGGCGCCACATGCTCTTTGGCGATACCGGTCTGCCCTGGGTCAAGCCCTCGCCGAACATCGTCTCGCCGATGACTGCCCTGCTCTACCCTGGCATCGGGTTGTTGGAAGCGACCAATGTGGCCGAGGGACGCGGTACGCAGGCGCCTTTCGAGAACATCGGTGCGCCGTGGATCGACCCTGCCAAACTCCTCCAGGCGTTGCAGCGCCGCTCGGTTGCTGGCCTGGCATTGGACTCGACCTCATTTGTGCCGGTAGACTTGCCCGGCGTGGCGACCAATCCCAAGTACGAGGGGCAGCTCTGCAAGGGTTTGCGGCTGCGGGTCACCAAACCGGAGTCGCTGAGAGCAGTCGATTTTGGCATCCACCTCATTGCCGCGCTGCGTGATTTGCACCCGGACAAGTTTGCCATCCGCGAGGCGGGCATGCGCCTCATGACGGGCTCCACGCCAGTGACGACCGCTTTGATCCGCGGCGAGGCGCCGGAGGCTATCATCGCCTCCTGGAACCAGGAGCTGCAGACGTTTCTCTCCCTGCGCCAGAAATACCTGCTCTATGATTGACCCCGGTCGGCCATCCTCCTGGGGTTCCGCTGGAGACCGTGCCCTGCGTGAGTGAGCCGCTCCCACAGTTTCCCAAATTGCGCCTCATCGATGCGACGCCCATACGCCACGGCGGTCGCAACATGGTGGCGGTGCACGACCCCACTCACCTTTCCGACGGCGTGGTGTTGCTGTCAGAAGACCTGGCCTATGTGCTGCAGTTCATGGATGGACGTCACTCCTTGTTGGACCTGCGGGCAGCATACATGCGCCGCTTCGGCAGCTTTCTTTTTGAGGAACAGCTCAACCAGCTTGTCCGCATGCTGGACGAGCAGCTCTTGCTGGACAACGAGCGCTTTGCCAAGCACCGGCAGCAGGTGGAGGAGGCCTTTCGCCGCGCGCCTGTGCGGGAGAGTGCGCACGCGGGGCAGAGCTACCCCGCCGAGGCAGAGGAGCTTCGCCGGCTGCTGAGCAACTTTTGTGAGGTCGCCACTGAGGAAGGCCCCGGCCGGACGCCTTTCCAGCCTGACCAGCTCAAAGGGTGCGTGGTGCCGCACATCGACCTGCGCGCCGGAGGCCCATGCTACGGGCACGCCTACCGCGGACTGCTCACCGCAGGCAAGGCCGACCTGTACTTAGTGCTGGGCACGAGCCATGCGCCGGTCTCTTCTCTCTTCGCCGGCACACTGAAACCCTTCCAGACGCCCCTCGGCGTAGCCCCCACCGATCAGGGTTTCATGGAAAGCGTGGCTCGCCAATGGGGCGATGACCTCTTCGCTAATGAACTTGCCCACCGCAGCGAGCATACCATCGAATTCCAGGTGCTCTTCCTGCAACACCTGTTTGGTGAAGTGCGGATTGCTCCCATCCTCTGTTCGTTCTCCGCGGAGCAGCTGCTCGACGACAATGGCGATGGTGGGCGCGTCCGTGACTTTGTGCAGGCGCTGCGCAGCGCAGTGCAGAGCTTTTCTGGGCGGGTCATCGGGCTGGCAAGTGCCGACCTGTCGCACGTCGGACCGCGCTATGGCGATCCGTGGGCCGTGGACAGTAATCGCCTCGCCCTTGTCCGACGCCACGACCTCGAGTTTCTCGAAGCCGTGACCAGGGGCGACGCGGAGGCGGTGGCCAGGAGCATGGCCGCTTCCCAGAACCGCTTCCGCGTGTGCGGGTTTCCGCCCATCTACACTCTGCTGCGAGCGCTGGAGGTCCGAGGTGGAGCGGTGCTCGACCACCGCCACGCCGTGATGGACGACCAGGGGTCGGTGGTAACCTTTGCTGCGGTAGCGCTGTTCTGAGTTGCCTGAACGGGCCGTCTCTTGGGCCAGCCGAACCGAGGAAACCAACTGTACGTCCATCGCGAACTTGCTTTTGATCACGCTTCGCCGACCGCGCCGCTCGGGTGTTGACTTTTGCCACTCTTTTGCTTGACTTCCTTGGGGGAAGGTCGTATATTATGGCTGAACAGAGGCGTGCGGTCAGGCCCACTGCACGCCGCCGGTGAACTGCACATAGCCACGGAGGCGGCCATGTCCTACACACTTCCCGTCCTCAAATTTGTCGCAGCTTCTGGCATTGGCGTGGTGGTGTTGGGTTGTCTCATGCTCCTGGGCATACTCCGAGGGCGGCAGAATCCGCTGTCCTACATGCTCGGCGGCGCCGTGTGCGTCGCCATCGGCCTTTGGGTGTATCATCTTCGCACACCAGGTACTGTGAAGCTTGACCAGGGCAAGCTGAGCTTGAAGGTGCCGATGTATCGTGAACGTGTGCTCACCGGGGCCGACGTGGCGAGAGCCTGGGTGGAGGAGCTGCATCGCGACAACCCCTGGCGCCCGGTGAAAAAGAAGAGCGGCACAGCAACGCGCACTGTGCGCAGTGGCCACTTTGTCCTCGCCAACGGGCGGCGTGCCTTCGTACTCACCGAAGGCAACAAGGTGCTGTGCATCGAGACAAAGCAGGGGGAGCTCTACCAGGTGGGCATTCCCGAGCTCGAACAGCTGGTGCGCCTCTTCTCTGAGCAGATTCACCCGGTTGGGCTTGAGTTTGACACGCCCGAGCCACCCACTGCCGCGAAGGATTGAGCGCAAAAGGCTCATTCAGTTGCCTCCTTGACTCTCACGCAGCTAGGGGAGAAAACAGGCGATGGAGCATGACTACCAGCAGATCCTGGTGGCCCTGACCGCTGCCTTGGGTCTTGCCTTCACCATCGAGCGCGTGCTGCAGGTGGTGAAGACGCTGTTTGACAAGGTGCTTTTCCATGCTCAGGAGTTGGCTCCGCAAGCCAGCGAGGCGCCCGAACGGCTCATCGCTGCCATACAGGCACGCCATGAGCAGAATGCCCATGACCTCCAGGTGGAGGAGCTGGAAGAGATCCGGGCCAAGCTGAGAAGGGAAGGGGAGGCTCTGCCCGAGGCGTTCAGAGGCTCGCTCACCGCACGCTTGGCCGAGCTGGAGAAGTTGGACCTCGACACGAGCAGGACCGAGGTGGAAGAGCAGTGCCCCGAGGGCACAGCGCTGGTCGACGAAATGCCGACTCCCGACCGCCTCAAGGTGGTGCGCACCTTCTGGTTGCAAATCCTCGGCGCCTTTGCGGGGGTAGTAGTCTGCTCTGTGGCGCACTTTGGCCTGCTGGCGAGGCTGATGGGGGCAGAGATTGGCATACCACTGCGCCTCGATTGGGTCCTCACGGGTGTGCTCATCGGTGCGGGGGCGCAGCCGGTGCACTTTCTCATCGAATTTATCACGCGGCGCAAGATCACCAGTCTCAAATCGGCGCCAGCAGAAGAGACAGCGGGCGTCGAGGAGAGGCCTCGCGGGCCAGGGAGCGCAGCGCCTGTGCTTTCGAGCCAAGGAGTGATTGGCGTCCCCTACTCCGGAGGGATCGACCGGGAGGCGCTGGAGCACGTCCACCTGCGGCCTGCCAACCCGGACCTCATCGTCTTCCATCACACCGGCATGCACAGCGATACCACCTTCAATGATGTGGTCAGTCTGATCAAGCAAAAAGGGTGGGTGACAGGCTACCATTGCGTGGTGCTGAAGGACGGTTCTGTCCACACCTTCTGCCGCTGGGACCGTTACGGCAATCACGTGCGGGGCTACAATCTGCGCTCCTTGGGCATTGCCCTGAACGGCAATTTTGAGACTGATCCAGCCCAGCCTTTTGCCAATTACGACGGCAGGTACGGCCTGCTCTCGCCAAGCGATGCGCAGTTGGACGCGGCGGCGCGCGTGGTGGCATTGTGGACGCTGCTTTATGACATCCCGTTGGCGTTCGACAGCGCCATCGTGCCTCATAGCGCGCTGGTACCTACCAGCTGTCCCGGCTCCAATTTCCCCTTTGCCTTGTTCCAGGAGCTGGTAGCTGGCTATCACCGCCAGTGGCAGGAGTCGGAAGACGCGCGTCGAGAGCTTGCCCTCTTCCAGAAGAAGCCTTTCCTCTACGTCTGAACCGGAGGTGCTTAGCCATGGAGAATCAGACGACGAGCGAGGTCATTCTGCACGTGACCTACCTGTACTTGCTGATTCTGGTGCTGGCCCTGCTTGTGGAGCGCATCATGGAAGTGCTGATGGCCTGCTACGACATGCTGGAGTACAAGTGCGGCTGGTATCGCTGGTGGCAGAAGCGCGCGGAGAGGCTGCGCCTGCGGCTTGCGCGTCGTGCCAGCGGCGCGGCCTTGTACCAGGCCAGTGATGCTTCTGCGTTGCTCTACTTGATCCGCGACGTCCTGCTGGGCAAGAAGGCTGGACACTCAGGCATGATCCCCATCATCAGTCCAAAGCTCGTTCGCCATGCTGCCATCGCAGTGACCACCCGGGTAGTGGCCAGTCTACTGGGGGTTGCGCTGTGCGTGGCCACCAAGATTGACGTTGTGCGCACCTTCAACATGGATTTGCAGATCGACCGTCTGGAGAAGTTGCCCGCGGCAGTGACCATGCTGGTTAGCGGCATCATCGTGGGCCTTGGCTCGGAGCCGGTGCACAGTCTTATTCAGGAGGTCGAGCGTCGGCGCAAGCGCAAGGAGGCGCAGGCCGAGGCAGGCACGGCTGTCCCTGAGGGGAGGTAGCTCATGGACCTGTACACCATCGCGCTGCTTGTTGTCGGCGTGCTCATCATCGCCGGTGTGCTTTGGCAGCTCCGCAGGAGCGCCAAGGCGGGGATGGTGTTTGTGCTGGCGGCCCTGGCCGCAGTCCTTGGCCTTTCTGTGTTTGCCGAGGCCAGGCGGCGCCGGCTTTTGAAGCAGCTCCAGACCAGAGAGGCGGAATTGGCAGGCCTGGAGCGACGGCTGGCAGAGCTGCGGAAGCAATATGCGCTGTCCGCGCAAGAGGTGCGCGAGGCGCAGGAAGCCATGCGGAGAGAGCGGGCCGCCTACATGCGGCGCATCCTGATGCTGGAGGCCGAGAAGGAAAAACGCGTCGAGGCCATCGAGCGCATGAGTTCCGAAGAAGTGATGGAAGCCTTTGCCAGGGCATTTGGCGACCGGCGGTAGGCACGGCACGCCGTGGAGAGGAGGTAAGCACATGCACGCATCCCGACTAAATCCTCTGGCCGCCATCGCCGGTGCGGCTTTGCTGGTGGCTGTTACCACTCCTTCGCTTTTCGGCCAGAGGTGTGCCGTCATTGATTCCAGCGGCGGCAACTTCTTGGTGAACATCAACGGCCAGACCTACCTGGCCGTGCCGCTTGCCACCGCCAAGGAGGCGCTAAAGGCGCGCGAGGAGCTAAGCGCCGCCTTGAGTCGCGCCCAGGCGGCCGATTCTCTGTTGGCCTGCTACGAGAGGATGAACGCTGCTTATGAGCGCCACTTTCGCTTGCAGTCGGCCCTCATCGAGCAGACGCAGCAGCTCTACGCCGGCTATCGGCAGCTGGCACAGGACTATCGCCGCATCAAAGGCGAGGCCTTTTTCCGGTTTGAAGCAGGCGTGGGAGCGGTGCGCGACCACGATCGCGACGAGCTGATGCCGGTTCTGCTGGTAGGCAGCTCCATCGGGCGCCTGAGCGTGTGGGCCTTTCTCGACCGGCGCGACTCTGGCTTCATCTTCGGCGGCAACCTCCCGGTGCGCTGGGGCGGGCTCTTTTGAGCCTTATTTGGGGGCCAGCAGAAGTTCCGTAGCCCATGCCCATCGGTTGGCAGGCCCGGTCCCCGGTGATTGGCGGTGCAGGACGAGCATTGAGCGGCAGGATCGAGCGCGGAGATGGCCAATTACAAAGTGAGCACTTGCCGCCACTGCAGACGAATTTCTTTCTGAGGGATCCGCGTGAGATTGCATAAGCCGGAATATCCGAGAAGAGAGAAATATCTCACTGGCTGTTCGTTCAGCCTCATCCTCTCGTCGCGGATCACCGACAAGACTGTCCTGGCTGAGACGATGACCACGCGGAGGCCATTAGCGGCGGCGGGAGTGGCGTCCCCGCATGGCCTCCTGCGATGTCCCGGGGGCGTGTTTCCCCTTTGGAGAGATCTGCAAGGAAAGGTTTGATGGCCGGAGTTCTTAGTCCAGGACGAAGCTGAGAGAGATGCGTCCGCGCTCCACGTCGACGGCGAGCACCTTGACGTCCACGACGTCGCCGACCGAGACCACCTCCAAGGGATCCTTGACGAAGGTGCGCGCCATTTGGCTGCGGTGCACCAGGCCGTCCTGTTTGACGCCGATGTCCACAAAAGCGCCAAAGTCGACCACGTTGCGCACCGTGCCCTTCAGGACCATCCCGGGCTTCAGGTCTTCGATCTTGAGCACGTCCCTGCGGAAGATGGGCCCCGGCATGTCTTCGCGGGGATCGCGTCCCGGGCGCGCCAGGCTCTCCACAATGTCGGCCAACGTCTCCGGGCCACACCCGCAACGCACCGCCAGCTCCGCCACGGTGAGGCCGCGCTCCTGCATACGCTTGCGCACCACCTCGCCCTCTTTTCTGGCTTCCTCAAGGCTGAGGCCGAGCTCCTTGAGAAGCTTTTCTGCGGCAGGGTACGACTCCGGGTGGACGGCGGTGGCATCCAAGAAGTTGTCGCCGTCAGGAATGCGCAGGAAGCCCGCGGCTTGCACAAAGGTGTTCTCGCCGAGCCCTTTGACCCTCTTGAGCTCCTCACGCGTCCGGAACGGACCATGGGCGTTGCGGTGGGCGACGATGGCCTCTGCCACCTTGCGGTTGATGCCCGCCACATAGCGCAGCAGGGCAGGCGAGGCAGTGTTCACATCCACCCCGACGCGATTCACACAGGACTGCACGACCCAATCCAGGGCCTCGCTCAAACGCGCCTGGTTCACGTCGTGCTGGTACATCCCCACGCCGATGGACTTGGGGTCAATCTTGACCAGTTCCGCCAATGGATCCAAGAGGCGGCGAGCGATGGACACGTTGCCCCGCATGGAGGCGTCCAGTTCGGGAAGCTCCTGGCGCGCCAGTGGCGAGGCACTGTACACCGAGGCCCCCGCTTCGTTGACGATCGTGTAGACGACCGGACGCTTCTCCTCGGCGATCACTTCGCTCACCAGAAGCTCAGTCTCCCGGCTGGCGGTGCCGTTGCCAATGGCCACAATGTCCACCGCGTAGTCTTCGATGAGCTCGTGCAGCACTTCCTTGGCCTCGTTCCACAGACGCTGCGGCTCGTGCGGGTAGATGGTCTGGCCTTCCAAGTATTTACCAGTGGGATCGATGACAGCGACTTTGCAGCCGGTGCGGTACCCGGGGTCAATGCCCATAATCACCTTGCCGCGAATTGGCGGCGCCATGAGCAGATGACGGAGGTTCTCCGCAAAGGTCTGGATGGCCTTCTCCTCAGCTCGTTCCGTGAGCTGGGCGCGCAGGTCCCGCTCGATGGCAGGGGCCAGCAGCCGGTGGTAGGCATCCTCGATAGCAGCCGCAAGGTCTTGGACGAAGATGGAGGAAGGATTGGTGATGTAGCGAGAGGCAATAGCCGCGATCAATGGTTCCGGTTCGATCTCGATATGCACGCGCAGCACGTCTTCCCGCTCCCCTCGGTTGATGGCCAAAATGCGGTGGGGCGGAATGCTGCGCACCGGCTCGGCATGCTCTGCGTACATCTCGTACACACCGGCGTGAGCCGGATCTTTGGCGGCGGTGCGGAGGAGCCCTTTCTGCCAGGTTGTCTCGCGTAGCATCTGGCGCACGTCCGCATCGTCGGCCACTACTTCGGCGACAATGTCACGGGCCCCGCGCAGGGCGTCCTCTGCGCTCTTTACCCCCTTTTCCGGGGCAATGTACGTGGCGGCAATGGTCACACGATCGCCGCTTTCCAGCTCTTGCGCCAGAATGAGTTGGGCCAAAGGCTCGAGGCCCTGCTCCCTGGCCACAGTGGCGCGCGTGCGCTTCTTGGGCTTGTAAGGGAGGTAGAGGTCTTCGACCTCTTGGAGCTTGGTGGCGGCGAGGATGCGCGCCTCGAGCTCAGGCGTCAGCTTGCCCTGTTCCTGAATGCTGCGCAGCACCACTGCCTTGCGTTCCTCCAAGTTGCGGAGGTAGCGGATGCGCGTCTCGATGGTGCGGATGGCCTCTTCGTCCAGGCTGCCGGTCAGTTCCTTTCGGTATCTGGCGATGAAGGGCACGGTGTTGCCGGCGTCCAGCAGTTCTACCGTGTTTTTCACCTGGCGCCAGCCCAGGTGCAGTTCTTCTGCCAGGAGCGTAATGAGAGCGTTTTCATCCATGAGCGGTTGACCTCAAAGCATGGGGCCCTGCGCTGGCCCAGATGGCCATCCGGCGACTTGGGTTATGTCTCCTGTGCGAGCAGGCACAGCCAACTTACCTCGTTCGGCCGAGCGCGCGTGTGAGCTGCGCATGCGCTTCTTTGCCGTTAAAGGCGTGAGGGGCGTGCTGGCGAACCTGGCCCATGAGGTAGCGGAGCTTCTTGACCTCGGGCACGGTTGGGTCGGCGACAAGGTTTTTGTACTGGCGCAGGACTTCTGCCACGGCCTTGCGCAGCGCCCGTCCGTCCGATTTTTGATACTGCACTTCCGCTACGACCTGTTGCACGGAAGCCCCCTCGCTGTAGCCCAAAGCCTCGAAGGCGGTGGCCAGTTGCTGGGCGTTGAGCCCTGCCGCCCCAGCCTGGCGTACCAGCTCTAAGAATTGCGCGTTCAGCAGGGAGGCTATCCGAACGCCTCGTCGCTGGAGTGCGGGAGCGCGACACACCAGCAGTGCCGCTATGCTGCGCGGCGGGAAAAGGTTCTCTTTGGCGGCCTTCTCAAAGAGCTCCACATATGGGCTGTTGAGGACTTGCTGTGCCAGCGTCGGCGAGAGGCCCCATTGCTGGTAGCGGGCCAAGCGCGCCCAAGGCTTCTCCGGCACGGTGGTCTGCAGGCGGGCCAGGCGCTCCGGCCTGATGCGCGTGGGCGGATGGTCAGTATCAGGGTACATGCGGTCCGGCCCGGGCAGGATGCGTTCAAAGTCGGTGGCGCCGCCCGGGAGTGCCTGCCTCGTCTCATTGGGCACCCCCTCAGTCGCCTCTACCACTCGTGTCCTGATTTCGTCCACTGCGGTGTTGGTGTCGGCGTCGCTACCGTGGCAGATGCACACGGCGTCCTGCACCGACATGCGGAAACGCTCGCGGATGACCGCGAGCTCCGCTTCGCGGCCAGGGTAGTGGGGGTAGGAATCGGTGTGCACCAGGATCGGCGGCTGATCCAGGCAGGCAATGACCCTCACTCTTCCGGCTAACTCGTCGGCAAAGGTGCGCCCGGCTCCCAGAGGATGGTTCAACAACCCACGCAAGCCCCCCAGCTTGATGCCGCGCACGATTTCCCCTCGCTGCACTGCTTCCCGAAAAGGCGCAAATTCCGAGCGGGCGAAAACGTCGTTGAGCTTGTGGATCTCGAAGCGCAGAGATGCGGGGAAGAGGCCGCGATGGCGCAGCTCGTCACGCAGCTCAAGGAGCCTCTTCTGTCTGATGGCTTCGTAGTGCACCAGGGCCGGGATCAGGCCTATTCTCGGCACGCCTTTGATTTCGCAGCGCCCGCCTCCGCTGATGCTCACGTTGACATCCTGGCGGACCGAGCCGATGCCCCGGCGCACCTTGCCGGTGGCCCGCACCACCTGGCTGATGAGGCGGATCCCCTCGGCGGCTTCCTCTGGGGTGTGCATGTCCGCACCAGTGATGATCTCCGCCAGCGGCATGCCCAGGCGGTCGGTGCGAAAGGTGATGGTATGGCCCACGTCGCTGACCTCGCGACAGGCGTCCTCTTCCAAGTTGACCTGCAAGATCCTTATCGTCCGCCCCTTGAAGGGCACTGCCCCGTCAATGCCCACAACCATGGTGCGTTGGAAGCCAGTGGGGATGCTGCCATCCAGGTATTGCTTACGCGCCACGTGCACTTCGTCGATGATTTTGCACTCTAAGGCTAAGGCAATCTGGATGGCAATGTCCAACGCCTGCTCGTTGACCAAGAATGGCGGCGTGTCGTCGATTTCATAGGTGCACACCGACTCTGGGTTGAGGAGGTAGACGACGTTTTTCTTGGTCTTGAATTCCATGAGGGCGGTGCCGTCATAGGTGCCCATTTCGGAGAGGGTCGGGCGCATGTGCCTGAGGACCTCGGCCTGGTGCACGTGTGAGTAACGACCTGCGGGGCAATGGCAGAAGAGCTTGCGCTCGGTGAGCAGCTGCTGGTGGATTTCGACACCCACCTTCAGACCAAGTTCCTGGTAGTCGATCTGTTCGGGAAAGGTGTGCATAATGCCTCAAGCGCGCATGGTTCTGATTTAGCGACTGGCCGACGCTACCTCGAGCGTGCTGGTGAAGACAGCAGGGAACGGTAGAGCTCTTCGACTCGTGCCATCCACAGACGGTGGTCGGCACGCTCCTCCACGAGAGAACGATTGCGAAGCGCCATAGCAGCTCTCTGGCGCGGATGGCGCAGCAGCCAGACAATAGCCTCTGCCAGCGCGTCTACGTCTCGTACAGGTACCACAAGGCCGTTTTCCCCGTGACGCACCCACTCGCCCACGTACGGCAGGTCGCTGAGCACGGGCACGGCGCCACAAGCCATGGCTTCGGTAAGAGAGCCTGGCATTCCCTCCGAAGAGGGCACTGAGACGAACACCTCGGCCACGTGGTAGAGCGGAGCGATCCGCTCGTTCTCCACCGGCCCCAGAAGAACCACGGCGTCCTGCACCTTGAGTTCTGCCACCAGCGCGCGCAAAGCCTGCTCCTGTTCGGCGGTGCCGCGATAGGCGAAGAGGAACACGACGTCGGGCACTGCTGCGCGCACTTTGGGGACGGCACGGAGGACGATGTCCAGGTTGTAGACCCTGCCGAGCATGCGCGTGCTCAGTACCACCGGTCTGTCCTGCAGGCCTAAAGCCTGCCGCAGGTCTGAGTCGCCCCGTTTGAAGGGGAAGCGCTCAAGCTCCAAGCCCGCCTGGATCAGATGGACCCTGCGCTCGTCGGCTCCTGCCTGCACCAGCTTGCGGCACAGGTCAGCCGAGTTTGCGGTGAGCAAATCTGCGCGGCGGACGCACAGCCTGGTGAGGACGCTGTAGAACAGGGAGCGATGCACATCGACATTGAGGTCTGAACCCCAGGCTGTGGCCACGAAGGGGCGAATGCCGCTGAGCATGCCGATCCAGCCGTTTGCCGAAAGGTAGTGCGCGTGGAGGATGTCGATGTGCCCGCTGCGCGCCAGCTGGCGCACCCGCAAGGCGTTGTCGATGATGAGCGTCTTGGTAACAAGCCCTGGCCAAGTGCGGACAATGTGGCGAAGAGGCCCTTCGCCGGGCCGGTGCAAGTGCACGCCAGGAAGAGAGGCGGCACTGACATGGGCAAAGGAACCCGGATACGGCAGGAGCTCGGCTTTGTGTCCCGCGCCCGCAAAGTACCTCAGCCAGCGCTGCACGTGGATGGCAGCCGGGTCTCCCAGGTACAGAAGCCGCAATCCTCTCGCCACAGCTTCTCTCCCCTCATGCAGAAAAAGGCAAGCGTGTGGTGGGACCGAAGGGACTCGTCTGGCGCCAGTGGCTAGGGACGCCCGAGGGACAGCCATGCGGAGAACCAAGCGGTGCCCAAAGGCAGCTCCCCAAGGTGCGGCAGGAGATTGGGGCGATCAAACGAGGTCGCCGGGCTGCAGAACTGCGCCCACACCGCATGGCCGAACCGCGAGATTGCGCTGGAGCAGACGGGCACTTCACAGTCGGTGTCTCTCCTTTGTTGTTGCCTGAGCGGGGCGCGGAACCTGCCCAGTGACCACAGCCTCCAGCACACCGGCGAGCTCTTTGGTCAGGTGGCGACGGTCCAGGGATGCCACTCCGGCTTCGTCGACCTTGGCCAGATGCAGACGCCCCTCTCGCCATCTCTCGTGCGCCAGTTCGATGGCGCGCCTGATTGCCTGCTCATCGTTTGGCGGGACCACAGTCCCCACCCGCAGGCGCTGCACAAGGGCGGCGGCTTCACCCTCTGGCGCCAATGCCAGGATGGGTTTGCGCGCGCCGATGTACTCGTACAGCTTGCCGGTGATGATGCCCTTGTTGGCAGGCGCATCGTCGATGATGAGCAGCAGCATGTCCGACGACAAGAGGAAACGCAGACTCTCCCCGTGCGGCACATAGGGCACCACTTCCACTACGCCGGCCAGCTCCGGGTCGCGAAGCATCTCCTCGATGAACCCACCGGTCCGTCCCACAAAACGCAGCAGGAGACGCTCGCGGAGAACGGGCTGCTCGGCGATGAGTGACTTCACCGCCCGCAGCAGCGCCTCCGGGTTGCGATGGCCGTACAGAGAGCCAGTGTAGGTGACGATGAGGCGGTCTGGTCGGGGCAGAGGTGTCAGGCCTTCGTAGTCGGCACCGTCGTAGCCGTTGGGCAGAATGTGCCAGCGGTTGTCATACAGTTTCGCGTGCCGGCTGGCCAGGTCCTCTGCCACGCCGCGCGACACGCCCAGAATCGCATCGGCACGCGCCAGCACCTGATGCTCCAAGAAGCAATCTACAGCCCGGGGCAGAAGAGGCCGTTGCGCCGCCGACAACCACCCCACCCACGAGTCCCGAAAGTCCGCCACCCACGGCAGGCCGGTGAGAAGCTTGAGGCAGAGGCCGATCAAGTGGCACGTGTAAGGCGGGGCGGAGCTGTAGATGACTGCAACTTGCTCCTGGCGCGCCACGCGCACTCCGCCGTACACAGCAAAAGGCAGCCAACCTACGCGCGCGTCCGGGATAAAAAGCCAGGCCCGCACCGCCTCCGCAAGCCGTTCCTTGAAGGCGCGCCGCTGGCGCTCGTCGCGGGTGAGCGAGGCGATGTCCAAGGCCTCATCTGGCCGCTTGCCGGTCAATCGCCGGTACAGGCGGTACGGCTCTACAATGCGCGTGCGAAAGACGCGAGCCTCCGGCGGTACCTCTGCCTGCAGCGTGGGGTCGTAGGCGGGATAGTCGGCATGGCGAGCGGTGAGCACCACCGGCTGCCAGCCGCAGGAGGGCAGGTACTTGACGAATTTCAAGCTCCTCTGTACGCCTGCCCCGCCGCTTGGGGGGAAGTAGTACGTCACCACCAGCACCTTCTTCCGCCAAGGGCTTTGCCGAGGAGCCGACGTCGTGTGCGCGCGGGCGAAGTTCATGGCGTGGCAAACGACTCGATGGCCTCAGCCAACCGATCCCAGGAGTAGCGTCTCTTGTGCTGGGCGATCTGTTCCGCGAAAGAGTGCTCCTTCTTCTCGGCAAAGTAGCTGACGATGGCACTGGCTAACGCTTTGGGATCATTTGCCGGCACGACAAAGCCAGTTGCCCCATGGACCACCTCATCCGGCAATCCGCCTACGTCGGTCGTGATCACCGGCTTGTTGAAGTGGTAGGCGATCTGGACAATGCCACTCTGCGTCGCCGACAAGTAGGGCAAAACTACCACGTCCGCCGCCGAATAGTAGAGCTTCACGTCCTGATTGGGAATGAACTCGTCCATAATCGTCACCGCAGAGGAGATGCCCAGCTGCTCGATGAGCTGCAGATAAGTCGACTTATCGCTGTAGAACTCACCAGCCACCAGCAGGCGAACAGGCGTCTGCCGCAGCACTTCCGGCATTGCCTGGAGGAGGACATGCAGTCCCTTGTACGCGCGCACGTAACCGAAGAAGAGGATCAGGTTGCCGCTGCCCAGGCCCAAACGGCGGCGCGCCTCTTCCTTAGGCAAGGGGTCACCGAAGATGCTGTACACCGGATGTGGCACGTGCCGGAAATCTGCATGTGGGACAAAGCGCAACAGGTCCTGCTGCACCGTGTGGGACATGACCACAAAGTGGTCTACAAAGGCGAGGGCCAGTCTGGTGAGGGGGACATCGAGCCGCGTGCCTTCGTGGGGGACGATGTTGTCGCAGATGTAGACGACGCGCGCCGCACACAGCAGCTTGCTCAGGAAGGCCACCGTGGCGAAGCACGGCGCGAAGAAGGGCATCCAGTACTTGAAGACCACCAGGTCTGGAGCGTGTTGGCGAATGCGCAAGGCTGCCCGCAGCCACGAAACAGGCCCAATTGAGTCCAGTAGCGGCTCCGCGTGAATCGGAATGGTTTCCTCCCCGGTGTCTTGTTGGGTACGGCCGGGGAACAGGAGAGCAGGGTATTGTCGCTTGAAGGAAATCACGTGCACCTGGTGGCCGCGGTCGCGGAGTGTGCGGTAGAGAAGCGCGTTGTAGTGGGCAATACCCCCGCGCAATGGGTAAGCGGTGCCAACAATCACAATTTTCATGCGCCGGCCACCCCCCCTGGGGCGAGCATTTGCACCTGGCGCAGGCAGCTTGCCAACACCCGCGCTGGATGGAGGTATTGCATGCAGTTATTCGGGCACTCGGCGGCATAGAAGCAACTGCAGGAGAATTCGGGCTCCAGTATCTCGCCAAGGCCATACAGCTCGAACTCGTGGCGGTTGAACGTGTTGTTGAAGAGCACCACTCTCTTCCCTAATCCGATGGCGATGTGCAGCGCCATGGTCACCGCCGTCACCACCACGTCTGTCTGGTCCACAAGGTTGATGAACTGTGGCAACGGAAAGTGGCCCAAATAGGCCGCGCCGGTCGCTTCTGCAAGGCGTCTGTTTTTCTCGTGCTCCTGGGGGCCGCCCAAGAGGATGACTCCCAGCCCCTTGGCGCGCAACTCCTTAGCCAACTGTGCCCAGTATTCCTCGGGCCACAACCTTGACCTCCAGCGGCTGCCGCAGCCCGTGTTCAGACCTACCAGCGGCCGCGGCTGCGGGACATGCCATTTCAGACCGAGGTGGGCGAAGTTGCTCAAAATGTACTTTTCGCCGGCAAAGGTGTAGCCACAAATCTCAAAGAGCTCTTGGGGGTAGGATTTCTTGTTGGTCTTGGCGACATCGTCAAAGAGGCCGGTCAGGAATTTGCCCTCGGCCGCCGCATTGGCAGGAGCCGGCGTGCCATCGCGCAGCAGATAGCCCTTCTTCTCTCGCGCCCGCACCATGGTGGCCAAGGCGCATGCTTCCCTGTCTTTGTCCAGGTTGATGACCAGGTCGAACTCGGTGGCCTGCAGGTAAAGGATATCTTCCAGCCGCCACGGGTGCACCCGATCCACAATGTCGGGGATGACCTCGGGCGTGTGGGTCAACCAGTGAATCACCGCCTGGGGGAAATCCCGGCGCAGGGGGTGAAGAATGGGGGTTGAGCGGATCACGTCGCCCACAGCACCCAGCTTGATGATCAGGATGCGCCCGGAAGTGGGCTCGTACCACTGGCACGCATCGCAGTGGACCTGGTGGGCCTTGTGGGGAGCACACGGCACGTCGCCGCGGAAATGTCGGCAGTCGGGGCGATAGGCGAACGTCATTGTCCTCGCAGAAGTAACCGGACCGCTGTTGCACAGGGGTGGCGATACCTTCGCATTCCCGTGTCCCCGCAACTCTTGCTTCCCACTCACCAGCCGATTTTCAGCCGCACAGGGTAGCCCTGCTCGTCTTTGCGCGACTCGCTGATCATCTCACCCAAGAGGCCGATGGACACAAACTGGATGCCCACGATGATGAGCAGGATGCCCAAGAACAGGAGGGGGCGATTGCTCAGGTACACCGAATAGAACAGGCGCATGACCGCCAAATAGAGCGCGATTGCACTTCCGGCAACGAAGCAGATAAGGCCAAGTAGGCCGAAAAGGTGCATGGGCCGTCTGTTGAAGCGCCTAAGGAACATGACCGTGAGCAGGTCGAAAAAGCCGGCGAAGAACCGCCATGGCCCAAACTTGGTTTTGCCGAAGCGCCTGGGCCGATGGTTGACCACAAGCTCGGTGACTTTGAACCCTTGCCAGTGGGCCAAGACTGGCAGGAACCGATGGAGCTGCCCATACACGCGAATGCTGCGCACCACGTCGCTGCGGTAGGCCTTTAGTCCGCAGTTAAAGTCATGCAGCCGCAGGCCGCTAACCGCCGAGGTCACTATGTTGAAGAACTTGGAGCTCCAGCGTTTGCGCAGCGGATCGTGGCGCTTCTTTTTCCATCCAGAAACCAGGTCGTATCCTTCCTCCAACTTGGCGAGCAGGTGGGGGACTTCTGCCGGATCGTCTTGCAGATCGGCGTCCATGGTTACCACCGCGGCGCCTTGAGCGTGGGCAAAACCTACGGCCAGGGCCGCCGATTTGCCACAGTTGCTGCGAAACGAGATGACCTTCACGCGCCGGTCTTGAGCTGCAAGACGTCGCAGCACCTCCAGGGAGCCATCCGTTGAGCCGTCGTCGACAAAGATGATTTCGTAGGAGGGCACGCGTTTCTTGACGGCTGCGACTATCTCCGCATAGAGAGGTTGCAATGACTCGGCTTCGTTGTACAGGGGTACCACCACCGACAAGGCGCATTGCCGGGGTCTGGTTCTCATAGCAGGACCTCCTCCACATTGCTGGGGAGGTGCTGCCGCATCTGCAAGGCGCGCGGGGGGACGTTCACAGTTCTCTCGAGATAGAAAAGCGTCACACGTTCTCGCTGCTGCGGGCGTTCGACGGTCACCATCTGCGGGAGCAGCATGCCGGAGGTCTTGGCAAAACGGCTGAAACTCAACCGATAGAGCAGGCCCAGCTGCGAGTCCTCGTATTCCACCTGCGAGACCACCGCGCGCTGGCGGTCCACCCAGTACCGGAACAGGCCCTCTTCGGCGTGCTTCTCGACCAGCAGACCGTGGCTGTCCATACCTTTCACACCCGCACCTTCCCGGGGCAAGGAGATCAGGCCGCTTAGGGCAGAGATTAGCAGGCGGCCGTCCACCGCCATAACCAGCGGGTCAAGATAGCGAAGCCGGTCGATGCTGCCGCGGTACACACGCCTCTCGGAGGGGACATAGGCCGTGAACGAGCGACCGTCCACGAAGAGCGAGGCCACGTCCAAGCCGAAGATGGCTTCGACCTTGATGAAGGCCGAGTCCGGCATGCGTACCGCTACCTGGGTGTAGCCCGCATAGCCCACATCTGGGGACTCATAAGAGATGCGCGCCCGCCCTTTGAGCGTCTTGAGCTTGCTCACATTCCTGTCCACATCGCGCTGCAACTGCGGCAGGCTGACTTGCGACAGGTCCCATGCTGCTTCCCGTGCAGTTGGCGCGCACCCGAGTGATGTGGTCAGGGCAGCACCCGTAACCAGCCCGCAGACTTTGGCCCACCGTGGGAAAACCAGCCTCTTGTGCCGAATCAGGCGCGTCATGGCCGGGTATGCGATGTGCCTTTCAGCTTCTGCTCCAAGTGCGTGCGCGAGGGGTCGAGCTCGAGCGCCTTTTGCCAGTACTCCTGCGCCTTGGACAACTCCCCCAGCTTCTCGTACACGTCCCCCAGGTGTTCAATCACCTCTGCCGAGCCCGGACGAACCTCGACGGACTTCAAGATCTTTTCCAGTGCCTTCTGATAGTCACCCATCTTGAAGTAAACCCAGCCGATGGTGTCCAAGAAGGCGCCGTTTTCCGGTTCTGCCTGCAGGGCCTTTTCCACCATGAGCAGGGCCTCATCCAGGCGGATACCCCGTTCTGCGAGGCTGTAGCTGTAGTTGTTGAGCGCCGTGGGGTTCTCCGGATCCAAGGCGAGAATCTTGGTGTACACCGAGTCTGCCTCCTCATCCCGCCGCAGCTCCGAGTAGCAGGCCGCCAGCACCAGGAGCACCGGCACATTGTCCTCGTTGTCTTCCAGCGCCTTGGTGATGAAGGGCAGCGCTTCAGCAGGCTTGCGCATCTGGCTGAGCACCGAGCCGAGGAAGAAATTGAGCTCGCCATCCTCGGGGAAAAGCCCCACTGCTTTGCGGAAGACCGCCTCGGCCTGCTGCAGTTCGTTGCGCAGAAGGTGGCAGCGGCCGAGCAGCGACCATGCGGGCGGCACGCGGTCGTTCAGCGCGATGACCTTTTCGAAATGGGTCCCGGCCTGGGACCAGTTGCGCCGCATGAACTCCATGCGACCGGCGGCAAACGGCACGCGCCAGTCGGTAGGGAACCGGCTCGCCAAGGCGTCGAGGTGCGCCAGAGCTCTTGCGGTGTCCCCTTTTTGAAAATAGAGTTCAGCGATCTCCAAGCCGCTCACAACATCGCTGGAGTCCCGCGCGCTTGCTTCCTCATAGAGCTGGATGGCCTGTTCCCACTGCTTTTGAGCCACCAGCAGGTTGCGGCAGAGCTTGCGCACGCGGGTGAAGTTGGGATTTGTCGTCAACGCGCCCCGATAGGTGGCCAGAGCTGCAGCCGTATCACGCAGACTCTCCTGGAGCAGGCCCAGGGAAATGGCTGTGCGCTCATCATCAGGGAAGCGGTCGTGGGCCTGGGCGAATACCCTTGCGGCGGCAAGGGTGTCGCCCTTCATGAGGTGCACCCTGCCCACATCGAGCCAATGCTCGACGTTGGCAGAGTCCGCCTTCGTCAGCTCTGTGAATACCGCTAAGGCTTCGTCCCAACGCTTGGTGGCCGCATAGAGCGCGCGCAGTTCGCTTCGTGCCTCGTCGAAAGCGGGGTCTACCTGCAGGGCTTTTCGGTACCAGGCGATGGCCTGGGTGGTGTCGCCCTCAGCCTTATACGCAGCCGCGATGGCTAGATAGGGCGTCTCGACCTGGCGATCTACCGCCATTGCCATGCGATAGAGCTCCCGCGCTTCAGCATAGGCTCCTGCCTGGTAGAAGAGATTGCCGACCTGGACCAGATAGTCCACGTCCTGGGGCAGGTGTTTTGCGGATTGCCTGACCTGTTGCAGGGCAGCCTTTGTCTTTCCTTGGGCCACCATCAGACTGACCAGCCTGCCCAAGGCATCGGCATCGCGGGGATCTGCTTCCAGCAGTGCGCGGAACTCTGCCTCAGCCAGATCGAGCTTGCGCTGCTCGGTGTAGATATTGCCCAGCAGGCCGTGTACTTCGACGCTCCGCGGGTTCAGGGCAGCGGCCTTCTGCAGGCAGAGCAGTGCGCTCTCGGTCTTGCCGAGGCGCAGATAGATCTCTCCCAAGGCCATCTGGATGCCAAAGGACTGAGGTGCATGGAGAGCCGCCTCCTGGTAGGCGGATAGGGCGTTGGTGAGGTCGCCAAGCGCCTCTGCGGTGGCCCCGCGAATCACCAGACGGGAGACCAACGGATCGACCCGCTGTTGCGCAGCGGTCGCCTGGGTCGCCTCACCCCCGGACTTCCGGATGGCAAGAGGTCCGCCGCATCCGCTGCTGAGCATGAGCAGGCAGATGCTGAGTACAGCCCACGAACGCGGGCTCATCATTGTTCCTCGTGCGGGTAGTGGCATATGTTTGACAAAGCGTAATATACCATAAGCCGCCAACATTTACAAGCAAAAAATCCGATCTGCTTGGATGTGGTGGGCAAGCTACCATTGGAACCGCGACCGGCCCCCGCGGGTTCCCCAAGCTCGCGCTGTTTCGCACCGGTGCCGTGCAGTGGTGTGTACCGCACGGTACACAACGCTGTACCGCCAGGTACAGGTGCAAGGGTCGGGGCGGGCTGGCCGTCCAGGGGCGTCGGCCTAACTCCTTGTATTCCTTTGTGCGGCTCTGTGGGTTTGAGGTTGGCACGGGCATTGCAGATGCAGAGGCGACCGGAGGGAGGGTAACGAGGATGAAAGGCAGCAGATTGCGAGCACGTATGCTGGTGATCGCGGCCTTGGCGGGGCTGCTGGCGGTGGCGCCGCAGCTGTTGGCCCAGGGTCCGCGCAGTGGCCAGGCAGCGCTCGACCAGCTGGACCGACAACTGGAAAGGGCGGCGCAGCTGCTGGCCGGGCGCAGCGAGCCGGCGCTCCAGGGGCTGCTTGAGCAAGCACGCCAGCTTCGGGCGCAGGCCGCAACTGAGATGGCGCAGGGCAGGCACGCCCAAGCAAACGCGCACATTGCCGCAGCCAGAAGGGTGCTGGATCAGTTGATGGCACGGCTCCTGCATAGCCCCGTGGGGCAGCTTGGCGAGCGCCTGCAGGAGCTAATGCGCCAGGCGGAGCAGCTCGTCCCGGGCAGCGGCAATATGGAGGCGGAACGTCTGCTCGCACGCGCACGCCAACAGCAGGCCCGAGCCGCTGACGCGGTCCGCCAGCAGCGCTATCAGGCAGCGGCTGAGCATTACCGCGTGGCCATCTACTGCAGCAAACGCGCCCTTGACCTCGTCCAGGGAGGCGGCCGAATGGGGGCCGAGCGCCTGGAGGAGGCGCGCGACCAGTACCTGACGCTGCTGGATGTGGCGGAACAGGCGGCGGCGCGAAGCGACAACCCCATGGCCAGACGGTCGCTGGAACAGGCGCGTCGGCACGGGCTGTTGGCAGAGCGTGCCCGGCACCGAGGTGACCCTGCCCTGGCTTGGGAACTCTATCACCAAGGCATCCGCATTCTGCTGCGCTGCATCAGCATCAGCGAAGGGGAGATGGGTTCCCCACGAGAGCGGGCTGAAGAGGAAGTGCAGCGCGTGGAGGAACTTCTGCAGGAAGCCGCACGGGAGCAAGAGCTTTCTCCATCACCAGAGGGACGGCTTCTCTTGCCCAAAGGAAAGGAGCTCCTCTCCCGTGCACGCCGGAACGTGGCAGCCGGTGCTTTCCCCATGGCGCTGCAAAATGCTGAGCTTGCCGAAGGCATTGCCTACCGCTTGTTGCACAGGGGCACAACGCAAAGTGATGCCTTGGCAGTGAGAGCCGAGGAGGAGATTAGTCGCCTGCGCCTCGACCTCGAGCGGGCACGTCAGGCTGGCGGCGAAGAGCAGGAAGAACTGCTCGCCCAGGTTGACCAGCTGCTTCGCCTGGCTGAGAGGGCCGTCGAGCTGGGGCGTTACCGAATGGCACTGGTGTGGGTCCTGGCTGGCAACAGGCTTCTTTCTCCGCAGATCGGAACCAGCTCTGCAGACCCAGCCACTGAGGTTGCCGAGCGCCTGGAAGAATTGGACCAGGCGTTGAGCCGGCTCACTTCGGCGACCTCGCAAGGCGAGGAAGATCGCGAGGTTGTCATTCAGGCGCGGGCGCTGCGGCAGGCGGCAGCCATTGCCCTGCAACGCGGCAAGCCGGGTGTGGCTAGGCATCTTGTGGAAAGTGCCATGGAGCTTGTCGCCAGGCTCGGCCTGCAAAGGGATTAGAGCGATATGGAATGAGATGAAAAGGAGGGTAAGGCGGAACGCAAAAGTCGGAGCCCCGGAGGAGGAGCGCGCCGATGCCTTTCCTCGAGCCTTTGTACACGTTGGGCGAGGTATGGAAACTGAACATGCACTTGGAGGAATGGCGATGAAGAGAATAGTGACCTTCGGATTTGCCCTTCTGGTTGTCACGCTGGGGGCATTGATGCTCAGTTGTAGCAAGAATCCCGCTGGACTGGCAGATCGTTCGGAGGATGAGGCGGCTATCCGCGCGATTGTATTGGCCGATGTGGACGTCTTCCATGAAATGGGTCTTGATGATGGCGGGGCACAGCCTCCTGAGTACGAGGCCGGCGGGCTTGGCAAGTCCAGCGACTATATCGAGCCGGTGCGCTATGGCCGGCGCGGCAAGTTCACCTTAGAGTCGGTGGATATTCAGTTCTTCGGCGTGCCGGGCGAGCCGGACACCCTTGCTGTCGCTACCATCACGAAGACCTTCACGGGCACGTTTGTCGTTGTCGCCAAGGACACGGACAGCACCACGCCCGAGGCCTTCAAGGTTTATGAGAAGCCCGTGCGCAGCACCGTCATTCGCAAGGCAAAACTGCAGCGGGTCGGATACTCTGAGAATGCGCGCCGCAACTGGCGGATCGTCGAGGTGTCGATGAGCGAGGGGATCTCGGAGCAGGCAACCGTCAGCATCCCCAGCATGACGATTGCGGCACCAAGACAGGAACCCATCGTGGTGAGCGATCCCCTGGACTTTTGGCTGAAGCGGCGCGACGGTCTGCCGTGCTTCGCCCCAGGCGACACCATCAAACTTTACGTGGCAGTGACCAACAGCAACCACTATCCGCCGGCCCCTGGCACGACCGTGCTCGTTCACTTTGGCGTGGACCGCTGGTTGCAGCGGGCGCGTCGCCCGCTCAACGACGAGGGCATCTACCCTGACCTGGTCGCTGGCGATGGTGTGTTTAGCGGCTGTTGGGTAGCCAAACATGAGCAGGGGCTGCGCCACATGGTGATCGATGCCATCGACCATGGCACCATTTACGACGACGTGGCGCCCTACAACTCCGTCTGCTGGGGGCTGGTGTACGGCAAAGAGGGCAAAGGCGGGTGGTAGGTGGCACACGTTTCTGCAGTTGGCTCAATTGAGAGAGGAGGCAATTGGTCATGGCACGGAAGATGTATGCTCGCGTGCTCCTGCTGACAGTGGCTCTACTCTTGGCAGGGGCAGCGCTGGCCCAGCAGGTGGTCGTGAGACCCCACCAGGTCACCTTGCAGCCTGGTCAGGGACAGCAGTTTGAGGCGCAACTCTTTGACCGCGCAGGCCGGCCGGTGCGGGGAGTTACCTGTACCTGGTCAGTTGAACCAAGTTTTCTTGGCACCGTGACCAGAGACGGCTACTTCATCGCCGGGCCAGAGCCAGGCCCCGGACGCGTGACAGCCTCCGTCGTGTTGGCGGGAGTGCAGTATCGGGGCAGCGCCGACGTGGTCGTGGCCGAGGCTCGCCTTTCTGGCAAGCAGCTCCTGGTAGAGCCCGCCGAGGTGGTACTGGCTCCCGGCCAGTCTCAGCAGTTCACTGCGCGCTTGATGACAAGCAGAGGAGTGACCATCGTGCCCACTGAGCTGCGATGGGAAGTAGTCCCCACGTCTTTGGGCACGATAGCTTCCGACGGGCTGTTCACTGCGGGGACGGTCGCCATCGCCGGCCAGGTCATTGCCCAGGCAACTGTGGATGGCAGGCTCCTGAGGGGAGCGGCTCGCGTCCTGGTCAGCCAAGGGGCAAATGGACTGATTACGGGGCTGGTGGTGGACGCGCGTGATGGTTCGGCTCTGGCCGGAGCGCTGGTGACTGTGCAGTGCCTAGGCCCATTGCCATGGGCAAGGCACGACACCACAGACGCCGACGGCAGCTATGCCGTCCCTGTGCTGGCCCCTGGAATGTACGTGGTGCACGCGTGTGCTCCCGGGTTCCTTCCCGAGTATTATGACGACGCGCCCTCACTTCGGGAGGCTACGCCGATCAGCATCGCAGCAGGCGATACCATTAGGGGAATTGACTTTGCCTTGGCGCCAGGCGGTGCAATAGGGGGCATGGTCGCTGCAGAGGCCGACAGCCTGCCGCTGCCAGGCGCCCATGTGCAGGCCTATTCGCCAGCTTTCCCTAATGTTCGGTATCACGCGGTCACTGACAAGGGTGGCCTGTATATCATCGGGTCGCTCCCACGTGGCTCTTACGTGGTCGAGGCAAGCGCTGCCGGCTACAAGGGGGAGTTCTACGCAGACGCCGCCAGTTTGCGCAGCGCCACGCTGGTGGAAGTGGCAGGAAGTGACACTACCTTGGGCATCGACTTTTTCCTGGCAACCAGCAGTGCCATTACCGGTTGTGTGGTGGACGAGGTGACCGGTGCGCCGATTCCTTTAGCTCAAGTCTGTGCCCATGCCGTTGATGGGGTCGGCAGGGATCGCGACCGAGTAGCCACCGCTCGTACCGACAGCAGCGGTTGCTATGCTCTGCCTGTGCGACCTGGCACCTACCAAGTGATGGCGCGCGCAGACGGCTACGCGGATGAGTGGTACGACGGGGTGAGCGACCGGCGGCTTGCTACGCCAGTGGTGGTCGTGGCAGACCAGCACACCTCAGGCATCGACTTCCGACTCAGTGCAGTGAGTGCCATCGCTGGTCGAGTGACAGATGAGACAGGCGGTGTGCCCATTGTCGGGGCGCTGGTCACCGCGTACCAGGAAGGTCCAGGAGCGCGCTGCTCGTCAGCACGGACCAGTGAGGATGGCAGCTACTTCATCGGGAATCTGCAGCCTGGCAATTACCTCGTGCGTGCCGCTGCCCCGGACTATCTGGCCGAATGGTACAAGGAGGCGGAATGTGTCCGCGACGCTACGCCGGTAGCCGTCGCCGCGGCCGACACCGTGCAGGGTGTGGATTTCACTTTGAAGCGCGGCGGCAGCATTACTGGGTCGGTCCGCAGCCAGAGAACCGGCCAACCAATTGCCGGTGCACGCGTGGAGGTGTTCAGCACTGCGGGCCCCTTCTCGCGGGTGGCTTTTGCCGATAGTGAAGGCACTTATGCGGTGGTCGGGCTGCCTAGCGGGAGCTATCTGGTGTGCGCCTCGGCGCGGGACCACGTCCCTGTCTACTATGACGGAGTACTGACGCGGATACAGGCGACGCCCGTGACCGTCAATGCGCCAGAGGAAACAAGCGGGATCGACTTCTTGCTGCCTTCTCGTCTGCTGGACGGGGCCACCATCGCTGGACGCGTCACCGATGAGCGGACCGGGGAGCCCTTGCGCGGCGTACGCGTGTTCGCCACGCCGGTGCGACCTGGCCAGGTCTACACCGACCTCACTGACGGGGAAGGGTCGTATGTGCTGACCGGGCTCCGGCCTGGAGTCTACATCGTGTGGGCGTTCAAGACCGGCTACCTGGCGGAGTTCTACCAGGACGCACACTCTTGGCTCGAGGCCACTCGCATCACTGTGGCGGCCGGAGATAGCATCCGCGGCATCGACTTTGCGCTGAGGCCCCAAGAACGAGGGCCGTTCATGGTGACGGGGGCCATCGCCAGCAAAGAGGGCCAGCCGGTTGCTGGGGCGATGGTTCTGGCGCGCCGTGGAGAGGAGCTGGTGGCCACCGCCGTGAGCGATGAGAACGGCCAATACGCCTTGGACGAGCTTCCCGAGGGCAGCTATACTGTCTGCGCGATCTTCCCAATCG
>JACIZP010000203.1 GCA_014359355.1 Calditrichota bacterium
CCAGATCGAGCTCCTGTTGGACAACGACGGTCCAGGATTTGCCGTGACCGGCCAATGGCTCGTGAAGACCACTAGCGATCCCTACGGGGGCTCGGTGTTTGACGTCCGGGGCGAATCACGCTCGCAAACTGGTTTTGGCCTTCCATGCTTCAGTTCGGCAAAAGCTAGCAACTCGGACAACCCGGAGGCAACGCACAGCAGCTGCCTGCAGGGATATTGCGATGCAGCCTTTGACACTCTGGCGCCCCATGATCAAAGGAGATAGGACGCAAGCGGAGGCACTCCTGAAGCGAATCCGTGAGCAGGCAAGTGCCGAGCAGATCCGCATCACCCAACATGCGCAGCAGGAGATGGTCGAAGAGGGAATCCTGTTTGACGACGTGCTTGAAGCAATTGCCACCGGGCATATCTTGGAGAATTACCCTGGGCACAGGAGAGGAGGCTGTTGTTTGTTGTGCGGCCATAGCAAGGGGTGTCGTCCACTGCACATTGTCTGTACCACGAGTCGACCAGTGCTCATCGTCATTACGGTATACGAACCAAAACCCCCAAAGTGGACTACGCCGACCCAGAGGAGACAAACCAGATGAAGTGCAGTATTGCAGGGTGCCCGGGAGAGTATGAGGAGCGGCACATTGTGCACACGGTCCGCGCACAGGGGCAGGTCATTGTCATCGACCACGTTCCTGCCGAGGTCTGCCCCGTGTGTGGAGATGTGCTATTGAAACCGGAAACCGTCCGGCGAATTGAGGCCTTATTGCGTTCAGCCACAAGACCCGCCGGGACCGCGCCCGTCTATGAGTACGCGTAGAGGCCTCTCTCGATATGACGGCGCACGACGGACTTGCCGCACTCAGGCCACGTTTTGCTAAGTTGCCTTCGGACCAGAGGCGCATCGGGCGCACGCGCGCACTGAGATCACCATCTGGAGGCCGGCACAGTGGTGCGTGCGTCAACAGAATGGCTGAACCAGTAGGGTGCGCAATGGGCACCTCTCGGCAAATGAGGCATCGGAAGACCCAGGCAGGGTAAAGGAGACAATGGCATGCGCGTGAGCACCAGCGGAGCACTCCTGGCCTGTGTGTTGGTGGCGCAGGCGTGGGCGCAGATCGAAATCGTTCTGGACAACGACGGGCCAGGATTTGTAGTGACCGGCCAATGGCTCGTCAAGACCACGGGCGACCCTTACGGCGGGACGGCCCTCTACAAGCGCAAGGGGGACGGCACGGCAACCGCCCGCTGGCAGACTACACTGACCTTTCCAGGGCTGTATCGGGTCGAAATCCATGTGGTCGACGGCAACTATGCCGAGGACACACGCATCACGATCCACGCGACAACTGGAGACACGGTCATACTGGACAATCAGAACTACCGGCCCGGCTGGCATCTCTTGGGCAATTTCGACCTGCCCGAAACCACGTGGGTAGAGGTGAGCGACTACTTCGAGGGAAACGGGCGGTACGTGCTCGCCGATGCCGTGCGCCTGACCTCGCTTATGAGTACCTACTCCATAAGCGGCGAGCTGCTCTTCGCCGGCGGGCCAACGCGCGCCACCTCACGAATTGCCCTGTTCCGGCAGGGAAGCAACCAACCTTTGATGGTTGCCACACAAGAGGGTACCCATCACAGGTTTGCCTTTGCCAAACTCGTCGAGGGATGGTACAGCATCCTCTGCGCGGCCTGGGGGTACGACACCCTGCGGGTGGACTCGCTCCGACTTCTCGGGGGCGATCTGCGCGATTTGACCTTTACCATGCAACCTTCGCCTGGGTCGCGCCGCTCCGTCAGCGGGACAGTGCTTTTCGATGACCTCTGCGACACAGCGGTCTGCAGAGTCGTGGCCTACCCGTCGAACTTCCCGCTGCCGGCCAGCTACGACTCTGTACGGCACGGCCAGGCATTTATGCTGGCCAATCTCCCAGAAGGCGAGTACCGCCTTCACTTTCTGGCCCGTGGCTACACTCCCGACACCACAAGCCATCGGGCCGTTCGCCTCGTCGGGGCCGACCGCGTGCTCGAGCCGTTGACGTTAGCGCGGGTGTTCCGCTTCGCTTGGATCAGCGATAGCCACGTGGGCGCCGGCTCCACTGAGGCGGGCCTGGTGGCAGTGCTCGGCGCCATCAATGGACTGGCTGACTCCTTAGACTTTGTCCTGCACACCGGCGACCTGACCGAGCGCGGTGCAGACAGCGAAATCCAGCAGTACTTGGACCTGATGCGCACGTGCCGCCTGCCTGTGTGGAGCGTACCCGGCAACCACGACACCAAGTGGAGCGAATCGGGACTGCACACTCTGAAAAGGCATTTTGGCGCCCTACGTTTTTCCTTCAGCCACTGCGGCTTCCGCATCATCGGACTGAACACAGGAATCCCGCTTCGTGGAGGCGGCGGTTTCTTCGATCCTGCCGACATTGCATGGCTGCGCCAACAGTTGGCAAGCTTGGACCCGCCAGACACGCCGGTGATATTTGCCTGCCACTTCCCGTGCGAGTTCACTTCGATGTACAACTACTGGCAGGTGTTGGACCTGCTCAAGGCACACCGAACGGCCATCATCCTAGTTGGGCATGGACATAGCAACCGGGCCTACGACTTTGAAGGCATCCCCGGGGCGATGACCCGCGACACTTATGCGTCACCTCCAGGGTTCAATGTAGTCTCGGTAAGCAAGAGGGAGATTGTGGTCACGCCCTACACGGCAGATGGGCAGGCAGACCAACCCTGGCTGCGCATCCCGTGCGCGAGCGCGCCTCAACCGGAGGTGCAGCTCTTGGACTTGGAGGAAGGAGAGGTGGTCACCGGCACAAGGACAGTGCACGTGCGCATCGGCGCACCTGCCACGACTGGGAGCTGGCAGGTGACCCACAGCAGTCTCGGCGGCGGGACTGTGGCAGGAACGCTTTCCGGCGCGGCCCACGAGTGGTCCTTGTCCCTTGCCACCGCGTCGCTGGAAAACGGCTACCACACGCTGCAAGTCGTTTTTGTGACAGCGGCAGGCCAGAGAGTGTCGCGCACCCGCGGATTCGTCGTGCAGAACGGCGGCCCGCAGGCGGTCTGGCGTTACCAGGCAGGGGCAGAGGTCATCACAGCACCGGCCTGCGATGGCGAGCGGGTGTACGTGGGCACCAGCGACGGTCGCATCATCGCCTTGCGCCTTGAGGACGGCACGCAAGCCTGGCCACCTCTGCAGGCAGCCGGTGCGGTTTTTTCCGCGCCCACGGTGCACCAGGGGGTGCTCTATTGTGGTGCAACGGATGGCACCTTCTACGCCGTGAATGCCGCAACTGGCGACTTGCTCTGGACCTATCAGGCAGACGGCGCGGTGCTCACGCCACCCGTGGTGGCCGACACGACCATCTACTTCGCGGGCAAGCAGACCATGTACGCCCTCGGCACCAAGGGCCACCAGCCCTTGTGGCAGTATCGCGCGAGCGGCATGATTGAATGCAAACCTGCGGTGGCCGGCGATCTGCTGCTCTTCGGCTCCTGGGACCGCCAATTCCGCGCTTTAGACCGACACACTGGCGCCCTGCGTTGGAACTGGAATCGCACCTCAAGCTTCTATTATGCGCCCGCCGCCTCGTGGCCGGTGGCCACTGCGGATCGCGTGTTCGTCTCGGATCCGGAACGCTACGTGAATGCCATCAGCCTCGCTAATGGCACCACCATCTGGTCCAGCAAGACGCCAGAAGCTTGGGACTCTATCGGCCTCTCTGAAGATGGGAATAGCACCCTCTACGTGCGTTCCTTAGACGGCTGCCTCTATGCGTTCTTGGCCGGCGAACCCACGCAGCTCCAACTCTGGACAACCAATGTGGGCTACGGCTGGGACACTACCCCTTCGATGCCGGTGGAAAAGGGCGGCGTGGTGTTTACCGGGAGCAAACCAGGCTTCGTCGTGGCGGTGGCGAGCTGGGGTAGCCTGCGCTGGCGCTACTGGCTCGCCCATGCCTATGTCGCCACCGTCACCCCCTTGGACGGTGAGCGGGTGGTCGCCGCGGCCTTGGATGGCACCGTGGCGCTCATCAGCGGCGCCGGCACTGGGGTTCCCGAGAGCGACACCGGGAAACCTGTTCCAGAGCGCGATCTCCTCCTTTACCCGTACCCCAACCCTTTCAACAGCAGCCTGGTTGTTCCCTACCAGGTCCGACGACCCCAAAGAGTGAACTTTTTGGTGACGAACGTCCTTGGGGAAACGGTCTTTTCGCACACGGTTGAACACGAGAGGGCAGGCCAGTTCCAGGTGGTCTGGTCCGGCACTGACCTGGTAGGACAAAGCCTCCCCTCGGGCGTCTATCTTCTGACTGTCGCAGGACCACAATTCCGCGAGACGCGCAAGGTTGTTCTGGTAAGGTAGCCATTTCCCGTCAGGGCAAGCTATCGCAAAGGAGGATGTGCCAATGACCGAGCTCAGGATCAAGACGTACAAAGCCCACTTCTTATGGGCAACCGTTGTGGCGGCGGTCGCGGTTGCTTCGTGCGCCAAGAAACCCCAACCGCAAGTTTTGCAGCCTCCGCGGGCGGAGAAGATTCCCACCACGCTGGTGATGCACGGCCACGCGCGCGTGGACAACTACTACTGGCTCAACCAACGCGACAACCCAAAAGTCATTGCCTACCTCGAAGCTGAGAATCGCTATCTCGAGGCAGCACTCGCGCACACCAAGAAGCTGCAGAACAAGCTCTACAAGGAGATCGTCGGGCGCATCAAGCAGACCGACATGTCCGTGCCCTATTTGGACAATGGGTACTACTACTATACCCGCTTCGAGAAAGGCAAGGAATACCCCATCTACGCGCGAAAGAA
>JACIZP010000204.1 GCA_014359355.1 Calditrichota bacterium
GGTGGAGGTGGCCTCATGCTCGACGGTATCTTCGACCGTACCTCGATTCCTTTGCTGCACCGCCTGCTGAACCTGACCGCCGCCAGGGAGCGAGCCATCGCTTCCAATGTGGCAAACGTCACCACACCCGGATATCGACGCAAGGATGTGGCCTTCGATGAGCTGCTCAAGGAGGCCACCGACCGCGGTTTCCTGGTTGGGCAAAAGACTGACGAGCGGCACATGGACGTAGGCGGGGCGCGAGGTCAGAGCGAGCCAGTGCCCATCCAAGAGATCCCCGGAGGCGCTGTGGGGGTCAATGGCAACAACGTCAACGTCGAGACCGAGATGGTGGAGCTGGCCAAGACGCAACTCACCTACATGGTCTCTGCCCAGCTTATCAGCAACAACTTCAAGGCCTTGTTGGCCAGCATCCGCGGACGCACGTAGCGGGAGAGGAAAATGACCATGGGAATCGAACGCCTGTTCACCGTGTTGAACGTGGCCGCCTCCGGACTGACTGCGCAGAGGCAGCAGATGGAGGTGACCGCCAGCAATATCGCCAACGCCGAGACCTTGGAAACGCCTGAAGGTGGGCCATACCGCCGCCGGGATGTGGTCTTCCGCCAGACGGCGGTGGAAAAGTTCTCCACCCTGGTCCAGCGCGAGCTGACACGCCTGGGGCCTCTCGGCGAACGCATCATGGCCGCCCGCGAGCGACTGAGCGGACTCCGTTCGTCGCCGGCCGCGGTGGAGGCGCGAGAGGTGGTGGACAACGACGACCAGGGTCAGTTGGTCTACGACCCTGGTCATCCGTTGGCTGATGCCGAGGGCTACGTGCGCAAGCCAAACGTGAACATGATCAAAGAGATGCTCTCCCTGATGACGGCGACACGCGCCTACGAGGCTAATCTGAGCGTGGTACAAAGCACCAAGACTATGGCGAAAAAAGCTTTAGAGATTTAGGCGTGTAGCGCAGGCGAAAGTGAGGAGCAGCATGCGTATCGATTTTGTCGTCGACTCCTTTGCGAACTATGACCAGCTCGGACCAGCGCAGCCGGCAAAAGGTGATCGCTTCAGCACCTACGGACCAAAAGGGACCCCTGCCCGGCCAGAGCCTTCTCCGGGCGTGACAGACCAGGTGCAGCTCTCTCAGAAGCAGCCCTCTTTGCCCCCTGCGCACCCAGTGGAAGAGAGCAACAGCGTACTCGACCCCGAGGAGCAGGAGATGTTGGGGAGGCTGTTTCCCCCTGGCCTATTCGGAAACGGTGTGCGCGCCTACAAGCTTGCCCAGGGCGAGGTAACCCCACCTCTTGGACGCCACATCGACACGCGCACCTGAGAACGAGCAAGAGCAGCAGGTGAAGAGGGACTGAGACTGAAACGAGGGAGCGACGATGAAGGTGAACGAGATTATCCCGTTGCAAAGCACCGCCCTGCCAGGCACAGAAACGGTGCGCGCGCCACGGCAGGGCGAGGCGCCGACCTTCAAGGAGATCGTCAACAACTACTTGGAGGAGACGAACCAGTTGCAGCTCAAAGCGGGCGAGGTGGTACGCCAGATGGCGGCCGGGGAGATCGATGACATTCACGACGTGATGATCGCCGTGGAAAAGAGCAGGGTGAGCTTGGAGCTGGTCATCGAAATCCGTAATCGCCTGCTGGAGGCGTACCGCGAGCTGATGCGCATGCAGGTGTGAGAGGTTGCCGGAGGTAAGAAGCAGCGATGGCTGAACCTGCCACCAAGGGAAAATCCTTCGCGACCTGGTATCGCGAGGTTTCCGCACAGTACACACCGGTGCAAAAGGTGGTCTTTGTCGCCACCATGGCGGCGATCGTTGCCGGCTTTGTCTTCTTGCTGCGCTGGGCAGCCAGGCCGGAGTTTGTCACCCTCTATTCGGACATGGACCTCAAGGATGGCGACAAGATCGTCGAGGTGCTGAGGAGTTCTGGTGTTCCCTACCGCATTGCCGACGGCGGGCGGGCTATCCTCGTGCCGTCCAGCAGGGTGTACGAGATGCGCATGAAGTTGGCGGCACAGGACCTCCCCCGCTCCGGACGCATCGGCTACGAGGTTTTCGACAAGAAGGATATCGGCGTCTCGGAGTTTGTGCAGTCGGTGAACTATCAGCGCGCCCTGGAGGGCGAATTGGCGCGCACCATCCAAGCGCTCACCGAGGTGGAGTTTGCGCGGGTCCACCTCGTCTTCCCCAAGGAGCGGCTGTTCAAAGAGGACCAGCAGAGGCCCACCGCCTCGGTCTTGCTGCGCCTGCGCCCGGGCGCACGGCTCAGTGAGGGTCAGGTGGCAGGAATTGCCAACCTCGTCGCCAATAGCGTCGAGGGCCTTAACGAGCGAGACGTCACCATCGTCGACACGGAGGGAAAGATCCTCTCAACCAACACCGACCAAGATTCGGTCGTGGGGCTCTCGTCCAGTCAGCTGGAGCTGCAGAAGAAGTATGAAGCCTACCTGCAGCAAAAGGCGCAGTCGATGTTGGATGGGGTGCTTGGCCCTGGCAATGCCATCGTCCGCGTGGCCGCCCAGCTGAATTTCAAGAGAGCTGATAAGGTCGCGGAGAGCTACGATCCTGACCTGGCTGCGGTGTTGAGCCAGGAAAACCTCGAAGAGACAAGCGGCGACACCTCAGGCAAGCCACTGGTCAGCTCCAGGCGCACGGTTACCAACTACCAGGTGAGCAAGACCGTCGAGCATGTGGTGGAGGCGGTAGGCAACGTGGAGCGACTTTCGGTGGCCGTGTTGGTGAACGGTGCCTTCCGTAGCACGCCAGGCCCCGAAGGCAAGTCCATCAAGGAATATGTGCCGCGCAGTGAGGAGGAGCTCACCAGCCTCGAGGCTATGGTGAAAGGCGCGGTGGGCTTTAGCGAAGAGCGCGGCGACCAGTTTGAGATCACCAACCTGCAGTTTGACACCAGCGTCCTGACCGAGGACGAGGAGTGGCTGAAGACCCTCGAGCACAAGGAGCGCATGGCGTTCTACATTTCGCTCGGCCAGAAAGTACTGGCTGGGGTGCTGCTTCTCTTGCTCCTGGCTTTAGTGCGCTCTCGGCTGCGTCGTCTGCGGGCTGGCCTTACGGCGCGAGAGGAGCCTTCCGCCGCGCAGCTCATTGGTGAGAAGCGAGCAGAGCTGATCGCCGGCGCAGAGGGCAAGGTTCTCAGTGAAGAGGCGAAGGCCAGGGCGCAGTTGGAGAAGCAGGTGACCGAGTTCACAAGGGAAAACCCCCGGGCTGCGGCGCGCCTAATCAAGTACTGGTTGCTGGAGGAGTGACGTGCCTACCGCCGAGAAGCTGAGTGGGAAAAAAAAGGCTGCTATCCTTGTCGTGGCGATGGGTCTTGAGGCCTCCAGCCAGGTGCTCAAGGAGTTCTCTGAAGATGAGCTTGAGCAGCTCACTAAAGAGATCGCCGACCTGGGCCATGTGCCGCCAGAAACGGTCCAGAGTGTGATAGCCGAGTTTCGCGACTTGGCAGTTGCTGATGAGTACATGGCAGTGGGGGGCCTGGACTATGCGGTAAACCTCCTGCAAAACAGCGTGGGCCCGGTTAAGGCCTCCGAAATCATCCGTAAGGTCCACCGCTCCATGGAGCTGCAAGGGTCGATGAAGATCCTGGAGAAACTCGACCCGGTACAACTGGTCAACTTTATCCAGAAGGAGCACCCGCAAACCATTGCGCTTGTGCTCACCCAACTGGATGCCGAGCAGGCGGCTTTTGTGATGAGCAATCTCCCCGAGGAGATCCGCAGCGAAGTGGCCTACCGCTACGCCACCATGGACCGGGTCTCCTCGGAAATGATCCAAGAGGTGCAGAAGGTCCTGAAGTCAAGGTTGGAGCTCAGCGTGCACGGCTCCGAATTGGGGGGAGTAAAAGCCGCCGCCGAGATGCTCAATTTCCTGGGACAGAGCTTGGAGAGGGCCATTCTCAAGGACATCGGCTCGCGCGACCCCGCCCTCGCCGAGGAGATCAAGAACCTGATGTTTGTCTTCGAGGACATTGTCCTTTTGGACGACCGTTCGATCCAGCGAGTGCTGCGGGAGGTGCAGACACACCAGCTTGCCTTGGCGCTCAAGTCCACGACGCCCGAGGTGAAGCGCCGCATTTTCCAAAACATGTCCGAGCGGGCCCAGGCAATGATCGAGGAGGAGATCCAGTTCATGGGACCTGTGCGCCTCAGCGAGGTGGAGAAGGCGCAGAAGGCGATTGTGGACATCATCCGCAAGCTCGACGAAGAGGGGGAGATCATCATCACTGGGCGTGGCGAAAAGGAGGAGATCATTGTCTAAGCAGGTCATCAAGCCTGGGGGACAAGTGCGTGCGGTGCGCGCCACGCTCAACGGTCGCCCCCTCTCTGTGCAGGTGGTACCCGCGACGGAGGCAGAAGCCGTGGACAGCGCCACCCAGGCCTACGCCAAAGGGTTCGCGGACGGAAAGAAGGCCGGCGAGGAGAACGCCCGCAAGGAGGTTGGGAGTCTGCTGCAGCAGTTGAGGACGCTGGTCAACCAGGTGGCGGAGCACCAGCAGCGCCTGGTGCGGGAGGCAGAGCCGGTGCTGGTGAAGATAGTCATGGCCGTGGCGCAGCGCGTGCTCAAACGGGAACTCAACGGCAACAGCCAGTACATCGAGGCGATGGTGCGAGAGGCCCTCAAGTACGTGCACGACAGCACGCGTGTGGTGGTGCATGTCCACCCAGACGATGCGGTGGTGCTGCGCCAAAGAGTGAACGACTTGGCCGCGAGTGTGGACGGCCTTGAGCTACTGGAGTTGAAAGAAGATCCTCGCCTTGCCCGTGGTGGTTTTGTGGTGGAAACCGACTTGGGCACTATCGACGCCCGCTTGGAGGCGCAACTGAACGAAATTGCCCACGAGTTAGAGGAGAGCTTGGTTGGACAGTCCTGAGCGGACAACCGCGGAGGTTCTGCGGCGGCTGGACGACTGTTTGGCGAGAGTGTCCAGCGCCACCACTTTCCGCTTCGAGGGGCGCGTCACCGACGTGGTGGGTGTGGTCATCGAGTCCGAGGGACCCAGCGCCAGCATCGGCGACGTCTGCCTCATTCGTTCCAAGTCCGGCGACAGTGCGCAGGAGGCGGAAGTGGTGGGGATCCGCGGGCACAAGGTACTCCTCATGGCACTCGGGGAGATCAACGGCATCGGTCCTGGCAGCTTGGTGGTACGCAAGAGGCAGCAGTTTACAACTCCCGTGGGGCCTGAGCTCCTGGGGCGCGTCATCGATGGCCTGGGACGTCCCATCGATAACAAGGGGCCGCTGCGCGTTGCCCAACGGCGCTCTATCTACCAACCCGCCCCAGATCCGCTGACGCGCCGGCGCATCGAGCGGCCACTGGCTACGGGCATCAGGGCCATCGACGCCCTGCTCACCTGCGGCGAAGGGCAGCGCCTGGGCATCTTCTCGGGGAGCGGCGTGGGCAAGAGCGTGCTGCTGGGAATGATCGCCCGCAACACCGACGCCGACGTCAATGTCATTGGGTTGATCGGCGAGCGAGGCCGCGAGGTGCGGGACTTTTTGGAGCGCGATTTAGGCGAAGAGGGGCTCCGGCGCTCGGTGGTAGTGGTGGTTACCGGTGACCAGGCCGCCCTGCTCCGGGTCAAAGGCGCTCTTGTGGCAACCACTATCGCGGAGTACTTCAGAGACCAGGGGCTCCGCGTGATGCTGATGATGGACTCGATAACGCGCGTGGCCATGGCACAACGGGAGATCGGGTTGTCGGTGGGAGAACCGCCCACCACCCGGGGCTACACGCCTTCGGTCTTTGCCTTTCTCCCCAAGTTGTTGGAGCGGGCAGGAAACACCCAGAATGGCAGCATCACCGGGCTATACACCGTGCTGGTGGAAGGCGATGACCTCAACGAGCCGGTCTCCGATGCCGTGCGTGCGATCCTGGACGGGCACGTGGTGCTGTCGCGGCGCCTGGCCAACCTCAACCACTACCCGGCCATCGACGTCTTGGCCAGCACGAGCAGGGTGATGATCGACGTGGTCACTCCTGAGCACTTGGCGGCAGCGAGGAAGGTGGTGGAGATTCTCTCGACATACCGTGAGGCGGAAGACCTCATCAACATCGGTGCCTATGTGCCGGGGAGCAATCGCAAGATCGACTACGCGCGAAGCATGATCGAACGCGTCAACGCGTTTCTCCGCCAGGGCATTGAGGAGAAGGTGGAACTTGCCGGGGCAGTGCGCGAAGTCATGGCCTTGGTCAGTTAAAGCCGGAGGCAAGCAAAGGGGAGAACAACGATGAAGGCCTTTCGCTTTTCCCTGCAACGCGTTTTGGACGCACGCAAGCACAAGGAAGACCTGCACAAGCGGCAACTGGCGGCTGCCAAGCAGGCGGAGCTCGAAGAACGTGAACGACTGTCGCTTCTGGAACAACAGAGCCAGGAACTACGCAGCGAGCTCGGCTGCCGCGTGGGGCGAGTGGTGAGGGCCTCCGAAATGGCAATGTACTACACCTACTCCCAGCAGCTGGACAGGGCCATTGCCCAGCAGGAGCAGACCGTAACACAGGCGGCCCAGAAGGTGCACGAGAAGCGGGAGCAGCTCTTGGCCTCCGCAAAAGAGAAGAAGGCGCTGGAAAAGCTGAAAGAGAAGATGAAGGACCGCTACACAGTCGAAGTCGGTCGAGAAGAACAGGCTCACCTTGACGAGGCGGCAGCGCGTCTCTATGCGAGGAGGGTCTCCGTATCATGAACGCACCGAGCAACCCAGATACCGGAGTTCCCGCTGCGGCGGCAGCGGCAGGAAGCCAAGTCAAGTCGGTGCTCGCCCTTGCGGCTATTTCGACCCTGTCGTTCGCTGGGCTGGTGGCCGCGTCGTACTTTGCTCTGGTCAAACCGAAACTGGCCTCCGACTTCGTGCCCATCAACGCTGCCGATACCTCGAACGTGGCAAACGCAATGAGCATGGACAGCCTGGGCCTGGTGTATCGGGAAGAAGTGCCCGGTCTGCAGCGCAAGGCCGTCGCCGATACGACGGCGGAGCCCAGGAAGCCCCAGTTGCAAATAAGCGACGACTTTATTCGCGTGGTGGAAATGTACGAGGCGCGCATTGCCAAGCTCGAGGAAAAGAACTACCTACAGCAGCTCAAAATAGATTCCCTGCAGAAAGAGCAGCTGAGCCGCAAGGCCGAGATCGATAGCATCAGCGAAGCGTTACTGCGCAAATTCTCCACGCAACTTGTCGTTGGCCCGCAGCCGACGAAAACAGGGGCAACCAGACAGCCAGCACGTACCGGCATGGGAGCCCGCGAGCTTGCCAAGATCTACGACGCCATGCCCGCCCAGCAGGCGGCCGCGGTGCTCTCGCAATTGGAAACCGAGACGGTTGCCCAGATCTTGGTGTTGCTCCGGGAACGACAGGCGGCAAAGATTCTCTCGGCAATGGACAGCCAGCGGGCTGCGGAGATCAGCCGCATGATCGGTCGCTGAACAGGACACCGTGACGGCTAAGGTAGCACATAGTGGCTTCGTGGCGCCCGGTGTTGGGCGCCTCGCAACCAACCAGGAGCGGCAAAAGACCCAGCCGGCGGGATTCATGCTTGCGTTGAGCAGGGAACTCGCCCAGAGGACAAGCTTCCCGGCAATGCAGGCGGAGTCTTCGGCTCCAAGCTTCGCCCCCTTTGCCACAAGCTGGCCGTGGAGTGCGCCCAGACAGACGCCTGGCCCATCCTCGGTGCCGAAGTTCCTAGTGAGCAGCACAGAGCGCGAGGCGCTTCTTGCTCACATGCCGTCAGGCACGAAGGTTTTCCTGCAAGCAGGCTTCCCGGACGATGGGGTGACTGGTGCCCAGGGTATCGGCAGGCCTCTGCTTGCCTTTGAGCATAATCCCACCACTCTTGCTCTTGCGCCTGAACGTTTCCCCGGCTTTGAAGCACAGAATTGGGTGGGAAGCAAAGCCCTCGCACGTGACAGCCACGAAGTAGCCAAGCCACCACTGGCGGCTCGTGTCGATGTCCCACCCGCGCGTGACGGCCGAGGCGGAACTGATGCGCCTGGCACTTTGCCTCCGCTCCAAACCCGAAGCGAGCCGGCTCAACCAAGCCCGCTGCCCAAGACGCATTCGGAATACACATCCATTGCGGAAGGCAATGCCCTGCTTGGCGGAACGATGCGCGCCAGGGCAATGGCACAGGCGGAAGAGGCTCGGGTTTCCCCTGCGAGCCGGGAGGGTCGTAACGCGACGAGCGCACAGGAGGCTTGGGAGCGCCACAGTCCTCTCACACCGCCTGTCCCGGCGCAGCAAGGCCGTGGGCGGGTGGTGCAGGTTGGTGGTCTTTCTCCGCTGAGCGAGCAGAAGCTCGCCATAATGCCTCAGGAACGCCAGCTCTTGGTGACCACGGGACAGGACGCGAGAAAAAAGCTGCTCCCCGCGACGGATGAGCTGAGCGAGCTGCTGCCTCAGGCCGCTGAAGCGATGCAAAGGGCACAGCGCGCCGGTGAGGCCGCCGCGAACGACGACTATTTCCGGCTCCTCGTGGTGCCGAAGAAACAAAGGCAACTCCCGCGCCTTGAAGGTGGACGTGGGAGTCCTCCGGCGCCCGCGCGCCAGGTGGAAATCGACTCACAGGGAAGGCCGTCGCCTGTGAGAGTTCCAGCGACGGACGGTCAGAGTGCGCAGGGTGAGCCGGCGCTGCGCGGGAAGAAGCCGATGGTTTTTGAGGAGGAGGGGGGCCTGACGCAGCCATCGGCCGCCGGTGCAAATGGGGTGGATGGAGTACGTGTGCAGCAGGATGGGCTTGCGGCGCAGGGGAAGACCCCCGGCCGGCAAGGGCCCAGCGCGCACATGAGTACAAAAGCGCACGTGACGCACCAGCACGAAGCCGGGTCTCCTTCACGCCGGAATACTGCCGATGCTGCCACCGCGCCGAAGGTCGAGGCCACGCAGATGCCGGAGTGGGGGGGGAGCGGGGTTGCCTCACAGAGGACGGTAGACCTTTGTGGGCAAGTGAGGGCGGAGACCTTGTCGACCGAGGCAGTTGGGACGGGGGCAGAGCGAGAGGCGGGTCCTGCGCCCGTGGAGCCTCTGCCTGCAGCCCACAGGAATGAAGGTGGACTGGTCCGAGCAGCTGCGCCTTCGCCTCCACGCCCGACCGCGGCCGGCCAGGCACGGGTCTCTCCCCCCGACCCTGAGCGGAGGCTGGTGGGGGAGGCTGGACCAGCCAGCAAGCCGGTTGCATGGCCCTCTGCTCGCCCTCTTCCACGGGCAGTCTCGCAAGAGCAGGGCGGGCCGATGCAAAGAGACTCAGGGGTGCGCATCCACTCCCAGGAGCGCGCTCCTGGACGAGGGCCATCAGGGCTGGCGACGGAAATGCCGCCGAGCGTGAACGGTGAACGCCGGGCAGCCGGCCAGCCGGCGCAGGGCGCGTCCCCGGCTCTTGGCAAGCCGTTTACGGTTGATCAAGGCGCCCAGCGGAGTGGCAGGGATGGAGAACATCGCCACGGCATGTCAGAGGTGGAGGCGGCCCCTTCTGCACGGGTGCTTGAACAGCCCATGCCCCTTCAAACTGGTTCGTTGTCACACGTGGAGACTGCCACTGGGGGTGAAAGCAACGGGTTTGCCCACAGACCAGGAACAGGCCGTGCGCTGCAAAATGCTTCCTTTGACGTGCGAAAGGCGCGCGCTGGGCAGGGTGCCTCGGCGCGTAGAGCAGATCCTGCGCTCGCATATGACGCGGCGCCAAGGCCGGGAAACGCGACAACCTCACTACGGCACAATCTGGGGCTGGGCAAGAGCCGTGCGGTAGACGGTTGGTCCGCAGGAAGCGGGCGAGGTCCGGCTGCATCAGTGCCTGAGCTGCCCGCCGTGCCCCTGCCGGCACGAAGCGACGAGGCCCAGACCAGGTCAGCGCGACCGATGGACACGCAGGGTGGAGCCGAAAGCGTGGATGAGACAAACGCGCGCAGGGGTCGGCAAATCTCCGCCCCAATTGCCGGAGTGGCTGCCAAGCGGACCCTGCACGAAAAGGCTAGGGCGATGAACCCCTCTGCCGGTGGAGATCGGGTGACGTCATCGCAGCGAAGCAATGAGGAAGGGACCCCAATAGGCCCTGACCTGAGGAGCGCACGCGGAGAAGAAAACAAAGTAGTAAGGCATGCATTCGTGGCACCTGCCGGTTCGATTGCTATGAGCGCCAAGGAGTCCCCTCAACTGGAGGGGTCGCAGGGCGCAGGGGGCTTGTCTGCGCACGGTGTCAAGGCCGAGGTCACGACTGCCCTTCCAGCGCAGGCGTCTCATCGAGAGTCGGGCGTTCGCCCGGGCGAGAGAATGACAGCTCCTGAGGGGCCAAAGCGGCGCAAACCCACAGAGAACGGGGCCGGCATGAATGCGGCCCGCGATCCCATGGAGCCGAGGCAGACTCCCTTTTTCTCGCAGAGTGCTGCCGCACCAACGCGCCCTGTGGCTGTTAGCGGCGAAGCCGAGCTGCGAACCGAATCTATATCCCTGGCCGGCTCTGAGCGCACACTTGGCAAGCAACCTTTGAAGCTTGTCCAGCAGCAACCAAAGGCATCCCGAAGGCAATATGAGACCAAGGCCAGGGCACAGGTGGCTTTTGACCAGCCAGTCGCTCCAGGCCGAAAGCGCTGGTCCCAGGAACCTACTACGCCGGGTGATGGATCAGTGCGTAACCACCGCGCCGCGGCCCAGGGCTCCGAACCGCCTGTGCACGCTGTGCGCTCCGATTTGACTGCTGCGCCACTGGGAGGAAAGAATGAAGAGCGCACTTGGGCGCGTTCTCTTGAGAGGCCCTCGGCTAGGCGACGATCAGATGCCGTGCAGGATGCTCCTTCCTTGCCACCGGGAAAGGAGCTGAGTAGCTCCCCAGCAGTCGTCGCGGGACCTCTACAAGCAAAGTGGAACGGAGAGGCTGCGGTGCCGCGGTCGGCCGGCGAGAAACGGATGTCACAGGCCGGAACGGCCCCTCATGAGTCTTCGCGGACAGCCTCGAAGAGTCTCCCAGAAGCCGATACCTCCAGGAGGCCTGAACGCGGCGAGTCGGCGCCTGGCCACACCGAGCAGAGACGAGAGCCAGCGAAGGGCACAAAGGGGCGCATTCTGCAGGTGGCCGGCCCGCAGGTTGTCGAGAACCCTCAGCTTTCCGTGATCTTGCCGATAGCAGGTGCACAGGAGGCACGGAACGAAGCAGTGCTGAATGAGCCTTCAGAAGTGCTCGTCGTGCGGCAAACCCGGGTGAGGCAGCAGGTCGAGACCGAGGTCCCTCGGCACACGCCCCAGGATTCCCCTTACCAGCGACCCGTTGAGGGGGGTGTGTTCGTCTCGCACACGAGACAAGCAAGTGAGTCGAAGCACGGAACGGAGCACCTCGCAGAGACGAGAGCCAACACTAGGCCTCACCGCAGCGCCCATCCGCGGAACGACCCAACGGCCGAGCATTCGCCTGCGCGAATGCGGGTGGGCACGTCGAGTACACCCAGGGCTGCTGTCGTGATTGAAGGGAGGCCTGTGCCCGGAGGCAGCTTGGCGAGGGTGGATGATCGCAACGACCACACCGCTTTGCAGGGAGGCAAGGGGGAAGCGCCTGCAGCGAAAAGAGGTTCGAAGCCCCCTGCTGCCGTAGCATGGTCAGGCACGAGGGCGGCTCTTGCCGCGTCCGAGGCGCGCCTCGCCCCAGTGGCGGGGAGGGAAGTTGGGCAAGCGGCTTCTCGCCGGAATCAGGCGGGGGTGGAAGGCGAATCAGTCGTCATGCGGACCCGCGCCAGCGCAGACCATCCAACTAGGTTGCAACGTGCAGAGTCGGTAGCCACGCGCGGCTCTAGCCCGACAGACACCCGGCCTCCGGTTGCGGAACAGCGCACAGAAGCGTGGCGTGCAGAGGGTCAGTTCGCTCAGGCTCTTGCCTCGTCCCATGCATCGCCCGCCAGGCCGCTGGTCGACACGGCCTCGCGTGCACACGGCGAGGACAAGGTGCATGGCCAACGCGAGCCTCTCGAGTCCTTGGCGCGCGAGGTGGCGGTCCACGTGCGGCTGTTAGCGCAGTCGGAGGAGGAGCGCCTCAGTGTTGTCCTCGAGCAAACCGACTTGGGACGCATTGCCGTGGATTTGCGCAAGCAAGACCAGGCGGTGACTGCGCATTTTCGCGTCGAGTCCGCGGAGACGGAAACCCTGCTCAAGTCGTCCTTAGAGGGCCTGCGTGCCGTCCTCAGCGAGCAAGGCGTCCAGGTTGGCGATTTGACCGTGGCAGTTGACGGACGCCATGAACACGGGTCCCAACAGCGACATGGCCCGAAGGAGCCCGAGCCGTGGGCCCTGGAGGCTGAACGGCCAGGACCGAGTGCTCGGACAGCAGAGCCAGCCCGGCCCAGAAAGGCGCGCC